>NZ_JBJJMO010000032.1:0-48574 GCF_046231935.1 Pseudomonas sp. KCJK9111
TGCGTCCAAGGCGTGAGTGGGGTCGTATCGTGAAATATCTAAGGGGAGTGCATGAATTCGTCTGAGAAATGCTCGATTCACAATGTACTGTTTGTGATTCTTGAAATTCCAGAGCACCAGATTGGATTCATGAGGAAAAATAAAAAAATACGGGCTGATTTTCATATTTTCTCTCCTTAAGCCAGGGCGCAGTAATAGACTGCGCCCTGGCTTCTCCCATTATTTTGGCGCTACAACGTGGTTGCGGTTTTCAGTCTTTTTGGATTCAAGTTGAACTTCTTTCATTGTTTTTTCTCCTGTTTGTCGCGGGGTTGCGACACTTTCGAGCCTAGCAGGTAGGTCAACATGTGCTATCTTATTCATGCTGAGAAATTTCCGATGTAGTTGTGGGAAAAGTTACTCAGGATGATGCATCTGAAACAATCCACGAAAAAAAACCGGCTTTCGCCGGTTTTTTCAGAAGTTCCATAGTGTCAGCTGTTAGGCAGCAACCGGCAGGTGATGCTCTTGATGTAGCGAGTTTCACCAATCGCCGGATGCACCGGATGGTCAGGGCCCTGACCACCGCGCTCGAGCAACTGCATATTGCGGTCCAGGTGACGGGCACTGGTCAGCAGGATGTTGTGCAGGTCGTCTTCGGGCAGGTGCATCGAGCAAGAAGCACTGACCAGAATGCCGTCCTTGTTCAGCATGCGCATGGCCTGCTCGTTGAGCCTGCGGTAAGCCGCCTCGCCGTTCTTCAGGTCTTTCTTGCGCTTGATGAAGGCGGGCGGGTCGGCAATGATCACGTCGAAGCGCTCCTCGGCTGCCTTGAGTTCGCGCAAGGCTTCGAAGACGTCGCCCTCGACGCAGGTCAGCTTCTCACCAATGCCGTTGAGCGCGGCGTTGCGTTCAACGCCATCCAGGGCAAAGCCCGAGGCATCGACGCAGAACACTTCGCTGGCGCCGAAGGCACCCGCCTGCACACCCCAACCGCCGATGTAGCTGAACAGGTCGAGTACGCGTTTGCCCTGAACGTAGGGGGCCAGGCGTGCACGGTTCATGCGGTGGTCATAGAACCAGCCGGTTTTCTGGCCCTCACGGACCGGGGCTTCGAAACGCACACCGTTCTCTTCCAGCGGAACCCAATCCGGGACTTCACCGTAAACGGTTTCGACATAGCGCTGCAGGCCTTCGGCATCACGGGCTGCCGAATCGTTCTTGAACAGGATGCCGCTTGGCTTGAGTACCTGGACCAGCGCCGCGATCACCTCATCCTTGTGCGCTTCCATGGTTGCCGACGCCAGTTGCACCACCAGGATGTCGAAGAAGCGATCGACGACTAGCCCCGGCAGCCAATCGGAATCGCCATAGACGAGGCGATAGCACGGCTTGTCGAACAGGCGCTCGCGCAGTGACAAGGCCACGTTCAGGCGGTGCACCAGCAGCGACTTGTCCAGTGGCAGCTTGACGTCGCGTGACAGCAAGCGGGCGCAGATCAGGTTATTGGGGCTCAGGGCAACGATGCCCAGTGGCTTGCCGTTGGCGGCTTCGAGCACGGCTTGCTGGCCGGCCTGCAAGCCTTGCAGCGGGGTGGCGGCAACGTCTACCTCGTTGCTGTAGACCCACAGATGACCCGCGCGCAGGCGGCGGTCGGCATTGGCTTTGAGGCGAAGGCTGGGCAGGGACATGACGTCGCTCCGGAAAAAAGAGCGGGAGTATAACCCCTACCCAACCTTAATGCTGAGCGCCAGCTGTCAGGACGACAGGGCCTGGATCAGTGCCTTGTTGAAGGCAGGGATGTCATCGGGCTGGCGGCTGCTGATCAGGTTCCCGTCAACCACCACTTCTTCGTCGACCCACTCGGCGCCAGCGTTGCGCAGGTCATCCTGCAGGGTCTTGAAGCTGGTCATGCGCTTGCTCTGGGTCAAGCCGCTCGAAATCAGCAACCAGCCGCCGTGGCAGATCACGGCAATCGGTTTGCCGGCCGCGTCATGGCTTTTGACGATTTTCTGCGCGCCCTCAACCAGGCGGATGGTGTCCGAGTTCTGTACGCCGCCTGGCAGGACCACGGCATCGTAGAGTTCGCTGGCGCTGTCGAAGGTGCCGTCGACCTTGAATTCGTCCGCGGGCTCGTCGTGGTTCCAGCCGCGTACCGTGCCTTGCTTCTCGCTCAGCACGTGCACCTGGGCGCCCGCCTGCTGCAGGGCGTCACGCGGGCCTGTCAATTCCACCTGCTCGAAGCCATCAGTCACCAGGATAGCCACGCGCTTGCCGTTCAGTTCAGTACCCATGGGCCTTGCTCCTTTACTCGATGAATATGAGAAACAGGCCCACCCGCGCTCATGAAAGTTCAAGTTCACTGATCCAGCGGTTAGTTCTGTGGGGTGCATCGCGGTAGAATCGGCAGTCCCATACGAGTGTGCACGCATGTCCCAAGAACTCACCGCCGAACAGATCCAGCAAGCCTTGCAAGGCATCACCATTCCGCCGCAGCCGCAGATCATGGTCGATTTGCAGTTCGAGCAGTACATGCCTGACCCGGACCTGGAAACCATCGCCAAACTGATCGCTCAGGACCCTGGGTTGTCGGGGGCCTTGCTCAAGCTGGTCAACTCGGCGCACTTTGGCCTGTCCAACAAGATTGGCTCGATCCAGCGTGCGGTGAATTTGCTGGGTAGTCGTTCGATCATCAACCTGATCAACGCGCAGTCGATCAAGGGTGAAATGAGCGATGAAACCATCGTCACCCTCAACCGGTTCTGGGATACCGCGCAGGATGTGGCGATGACCTGCCTGACGCTGGCCAAGCGCACGGGTATCCAGCCCGCCGACGAAGCCTATACCCTCGGGCTGTTCCACGATTGCGGCGTTCCGCTGATGCTCAAGCGCTTCCCCACGTACATGGATGTGCTCGAAGAGGCCTATGCAAAAACCAACGAGCAGACCCGCGTGGTGGACACCGAGAACCGCGCCTTCAACACCAATCATGCTGTCGTCGGCTATTTCACGGCCAAGTCCTGGCGCCTGCCCGAACACCTGACCGGCGCCATCGCCAACCACCACAACGCGCTGGCAGTGTTTCGCGATGACAGCGCCCGCAACAACCAAAGCCAGATGAAAAACCTGTTGGCGGTGCTCAAGATGGCCGAGCACATCTGTGCCTCCTACCGGGTATTGGGCAACCAGACGGTGGATCAGGAATGGAACGTAGTGGGGCCGCTGGTGCTCGATTACATAGGCTTGTCGGAATACGACTTCGATAACCTCAAACAGAACATCCGAGAACTAGGTGGGCACTGATACATGCCTGAGTTACCCGAGGTAGAGACCACCCGGCGCGGCATTGCACCGCATGTCGAAGGTCAGCGCGTCAGCCGCGTGGTCGTGCGTGACCGCCGCCTGCGCTGGCCGATCCCGGAAGACCTGGACGTGCGGCTCTCCGGGCAACGCATCGTCACGGTCGAGCGCCGGGCCAAGTACCTGCTGATCAATGCCGAAGTAGGGACCCTGATCAGCCACTTGGGCATGTCGGGCAATCTACGGCTGGTGGAGGCGGGCTTGCCGGCTGGCAAGCATGAGCACGTGGACATCGAGCTCGAATCCGGTCTGATGCTGCGCTACACCGACCCGCGCCGCTTTGGCGCCATGCTCTGGAGCCAGGACCCGCTCAATCATGCGTTGCTGCTGCGACTTGGCCCCGAGCCACTGACCGACCTGTTTGACGGTGAGCGACTGTTCCAGCTGTCCCGCGGTCGGTCGATGGCGGTCAAGCCCTTCATCATGGACAACGCCGTGGTCGTTGGCGTAGGCAACATCTATGCGACCGAAGCGCTGTTCGCTGCCGGCATCGATCCGCGCCGCGCGGCCGGTGGCATTTCGCGGGCGCGTTACCTGAAGCTGGCCATCGAGATCAAGCGCGTGCTGGCGGCCGCCATCGAGCTGGGCGGCACCACGCTGCGCGATTTCATCGGCGGTGACGGCCAGCCAGGGTATTTCCAGCAGACACTGTTCGCCTACGGGCGCGGCGGCTTGCCCTGCAAGGTATGTAGCACCGAACTGCGGGATGTGAAGCTGGGTCAACGCGCCAGCGTGTTCTGCCCGCGCTGCCAGCGCTGAGGCCTTGCGCGCTTCGGGATGATCGCCACGGAGGAGCAAGGCGCGGGCATGCCGATGGCCGGCAGCGTCAGGCCTTGCCGGTGATCTTCAGGTACTTGGCCATCAGTTGCTCTTGGCTTTCCGGGTGCGCCTCATCCAGCGGGATGCAGTCGACCGGGCAGACCTGTTGGCACTGCGGCTCGTCGTAATGGCCCACGCACTGGGTGCACAGGTTGGGGTCGATCACGTAGATCTCTTCGCCTTGGGAGATGGCCTCGTTGGGGCACTCGGGTTCGCAGACGTCGCAGTTGATGCAATCGTCGGTGATGATCAGGGACATGGGGGCTCCGGCCGGGGCTCAGCGCCCGGGCATGTTCAACGCAATGGGCACAATTGTGCCGCATTCGCGCCTGCAGTGCACGCAAGCGCGACGATCTGGAACAACGGCTTTATTTCTTGAAGCGTTCAGTCAGCGCATCGGCCACGGCCGGGTGCACAAATTTGCTGATATCGCCCCCCAGTGCGGCGATTTCGCGAACCAGGGTCGACGAGATGAACGAGTACCGCTCTGACGGCGTAAGAAACAGGCTCTCGACGTCGGGGGCCAGTTGACGGTTCATGTTCGCCAGCTGGAACTCGTATTCGAAGTCCGACACTGCACGCAAACCACGAAGGAACACATTGGCACCTTGCTCCTTGGCGAAATGCGCCAGCAGCGAGGAAAAGCCGATGACTTCGACATTGGGCAGGTGCCTGGTGACCTCACGGGCCAGCTCCACGCGTTGTTCCAGCGGGAACAAAGGGTTTTTCTTGGGGCTGGCGGCCACTGCAATGATCACGGTGTCGAACAGCCGCGAGGCGCGCTCGACCAGATCGCCATGGCCTTTGGTAATGGGGTCGAAAGTACCCGGGTACAACACTCGGTTCATCGCGTCATCCTGGCTGGAGTGCGTTGGGGAGTCGGATGGTAGCGCAGCGACTGCGCCCGGCCAAGTCATGCGGCCGGCCAAGGCACTATACTTTGGGCCAGCCGATGGTGCGAGGGCGCAGCGCTTGGGTACCGTGCAAGACCTTGGCAATACCTCGTACCATGGCGGTTTTCACTGCTCCGTATACAGGAAGCTGGACATGGCCCGGCCCATCAAGACCCGCGAGAGAATCGTCCAGAGCAGCCTCGAGTTGTTCAATCAGTCGGGCGAGCGCAGCGTCAGCACCAACCATATCGCGGCGCACCTGGGCATCTCGCCCGGCAATCTGTATTACCACTTCCCCAACAAGCAGGCGATTATTGCGGTTTTGTTCGGCCAGTACGAAGCGCACGTAGACAGCTTTCTGCGCCCGCCGCAGGGGCGCCCGCTGGCGGTGCAGGACAAGCGGTTCTACTTGCAGGAGCTGCTGGCTGCGATGTGGAACTACCGTTTTCTGCACCGCGATCTGGAGCATCTGCTGGGCAGCGATGCTGAGCTGGCAGCCCGTTATCGGCGCTTCTCCGGACGCTGCATGCGTCAGGGCAAGGCCATTTACCGCGGTTTCGTCGAGGCGGGTATCCTGGCGATGACCCCCGCGCAGCAGGAGTCGCTGACCATCAACGCCTGGATCGTGCTCACCTCATGGGTGCGCTTTCTCAGCACGACCCGGGAGCATGCAGCGCACCTGGGTGAAGAAGCGTTCAAGCGGGGCGTGTATCAGGTGCTGGCCCTTGAGCTGGGGTTCGTCACCGAGCCTGCGCGCAAAGCGGTGCAAGCCTTGTGCAGCGAGTTTCACGTACCGTTCATTCAGGCGCTTGAGCACTAGCGCCAGGGCCTGGGATTACATCGATCAGGAGATTGTCATGTCACTTGCGCAGTTGATCACCCCGCAGCAGTTGGCTGAGCGGCTGGATTCACCAAACCTTGTCATTCTCGACTGTCGCTTCGCCCTTGAGGATGTGGATTACGGTCAGCGCAGTTACGCCCTGGGTCATATCGCAGGGGCGCATTTTGCCGACCTTGAACGAGACTTCAGCGGATCGGTCAGCAAGGGAGTGACAGGGCGTCACCCGCTGCCCGATCCAGAAAAGCTGGTAGCCCGCCTGCGCGAATGGGGCGTGGATAACGAGAGCGAAGTGGTGCTGTACGACGACGGTACCGGCGCCTATGCCGCGCGAGGCTGGTGGCTGCTGGCCTGGCTGGGCAAACGCAGTGGCGTTGCCCTCCTGGACGGCGGCCTGACCGCCTGGCACGCCGCGCACCTGCCATTGAGCCTGGACCCTCCGGCCCGGCGCGAAGGCAACTTCAGCGGCCAGCCCGATGATGCGATGTTGATCGATGCCGATGGCCTGGATCAGCGCCTGGGCAGCGCAGACCTGACCCTGCTGGATGCGCGCGCATTGCCACGTTTTCGTGGCGACATGGAACCCATCGACCCAGTGGCAGGGCATATCCCTGGAGCACGCTGCGCCGCTTTCACCGAAAACCTTGGCAGCGATGGCCGTTTTCTGCCGCCCGAGCAACTCAGACAACGTTTCGAGCAGCAACTGCAGGGGCGTGCGCCTGAGCAGCTGGTTGCGTACTGTGGTTCGGGGGTAACGGCGTGTCATAACCTGTTCGCGTTGGCGTTGGCAGGCTACCCGCTCGGCAAACTGTATGCAGGCTCATGGAGTGAATGGATCACCCGCCCTGAGCATGCAGTGGCAACGGGCGATCAGTAAGCCGTCCTCTGCATACCTTCGCGCAACCACTGCGGAATCCGGCGCTCCAGGTAATAGCTCGGTTTTCGCAGGCTGCCGTCGACGAACCCGACGTGGCCGCCATGGGCGTGCAACTCCAGCTCGGTCCCTGGGGCCAGTTCGTTTGCCGTTGGTAAGCTCAGGGGCGAGACGAAGGGGTCGTCGCTGGCCTGGATGATCAGGGTCCGGGTACGGTTCTGGCCCAGGTAGAAGCCACTTGAAGCGCGACGATAATAGTCGTGCACATTCTCAAAACCGTTCAGCGGTGCAGTGACTCTGGCGTCGAAATCCCAGAACGTGCGCAAGCCGCGCAGTGGCCCGAGCTGCTCCAGCTTCGCCAGACGTTCTGGGTGGCCCTGGTCTTTGAACAAGCGCTGCTTGATCTGCACGTAGGCCAGCATCTCGCGCATGAAATGTGCCTGGTACACCTTCGAAAACCCTAGGCCGATACGATCGGCACACTGGTCCAGGCGAAAAGGCACGGAGACAGCAACTGCTGCCTGCAACTGGCTGTCGTCACCCTGTTCGCCCAGGTATTTAAGCAGGACATTGCCTCCCAGGGAGTAGCCGACCGCGTACAGGGGGGCCAGGGGCCTTTTGGCGCGCAAGTGGCTGATGATTTCAGCCAGATCCTCGCTGGCGCCAGAGTGGTAGCTGCGCGGCAGCAGGTTCGGCTCCCCAGAACAGCCCCGCCAGTTCGCTGCGACGCTGGCCCAGCCCAGTGCGTGCAGCGCCTGTTGCAGGCCTTTGACATAGGGTGAGCCCGATGACCCCGTCAACCCATGAAGCACTAGCACCAGCGGCGCATGGGGCTGGTGCGGGCCATGCCAGTCGAGGTCGATGAAATCCCCGTCTGCCAGCCAGATGCGTTCGCGGTCGCGTTGCAGCGCCGGGATTTTGCGCCAGAGGGGACCCCACAATGTTTGCAGATGGGGGTTGGAAAGGCCTTTGGCAGGATGAAACAGGGCGCTGGAGCTTGGCATGCTGGGTAACTCGTGATGTGCCCGGCTAGAGTGCCATGAAACAGCGCCTGTATCAGCTCTCACTGACTCGCCTGTGCTCCTGCTCGCCTATCGCTGTGCTGGCTCCGGCGTAGGCAAGGGAGACTGCTCGGCGTCGGGGCCGAGGGTGACGAATACCTGAGGTGCGTTGCGCCACCACACCTGCGCCACTTCACGAAGGTGGGCAGGGGTCAATGAAGCAAGCCTGTCCAGATGGGTGGTCAGGTAATCGGCGGGCAGGCCCTGATGACTGTGCGTGGCCAATGTAGCTGCCAGCTTTGCGCTGTCGGCCAGCTCCCGGTGCAGCCGAGCAGCGATCTGGTTGACGGCCATGTCGCACTCCACCTGAGTTGGTCCAAATTCATGGAGGCAATCCAGCATGCCTGCGACCAGGGCATGTGAAGCTTCCCGGTATTGCGGGGCGACGTCCCAGTGTACGTGCAACAGTGTTCCCGCATCCAAGTGCCTCAGTTTGGTAGTGACCGTATAGGTCAGCCCTCGCACATGGCGCAGTTCCTGAGGCAAGCGCGCCTCGTGGTTGCCGCCAAGAATCTCGGTCAGCAACTCCAGTGCAGCATAGACCGGGGCGCTGGGTAGTACCGGGACGGCCACGGTAAGCATTGCCTGAGTTGCACTGCCAGGGTGCGCAATATGGCGTGACAGAGGCGACTGCTCACCTAGCATAGACGGTGGTTGCGCTGCCCACTGCTGCGGCAAATCACGTATCAGGTCATTGACCAGCTGTTCCGCCTCGTCCCGGCTCAGGTCGCCGACCAGTCCTATAGCGAGGTTACTGGCCGAGTAAGCCTTTGCATGAAAGGCCCGCACCTGATCAGTGGTCAAGGGGCCGATGATCGCTGCATCGGCGTGCGAAGCGTACGGATGGCCGCTGAATACATGACCGGTGGTCGTATTGATCAGGCGTACCAGCGGGTTGAGGTTTTGCCGGCCTTGGTAGAGCGCTATTCGATCACGTATCTTCGCCACGTCCTCTGCGCGAAACGCTGGGCGGGCCAGCATCTGCGCCAGCGTTTGCGAAACAGCTCGCAGCAAGCCGGGTGTGCTTAGGCACCTTAGCGTGATCGTGGCTTTGTCTTCGCTCAACGAGCGTCCCACGATGGCGCCCCTTGCAGCCATGTGCTCGGCAAACTGCGCCGCACTGAGGGTTTCGGTACCCTGATCAAGGCTGTAGAGCGTCAGCGCAGCCAGCCCTGGGTGATCGCCATCAAGAGCACTACCTGCCCGGAATCGCAGCACCAGATCAATCATGGGCCGATCGTGCGCAGCTATGAAACTGACCTTCGTACCTTGCGCCGTCTCCCATCGCTCAGCCGTGGCCAGGAGGGCAGGAGGCTGGTCAAGCTCGACCGTTTGGGTCGAGGTCAGCCTTGCCATCGCTTGACGCGCAGCATCGATGGCAGGCCCCTGGCACAGCACAGGTGCTGGGTGGCGTATCTGATCGTCGGTCATGCTTGCGCTCCTGGTAAAAGAGAGGTGGTGGTCAGCCGCTCACGTCCCAGATAAGTGCGCGCTACCTGCTGCACCTGAGCACTATCGATGATCGAGATCAGGCGTGCATGTTCGTCGATCAGGGTTGCTGGCTGCCCTGTCGCGGCCATGGCGCCGATTTGTGAGGCTTGGGCCATTGGGCTGTCGAGAGAGAAAAGCTGGCGGGCGAGCAATCGCAGTTTTATCCGCTGCAACTGCTCGTCGGACAAGGCTTCGGTATGCAGGCGTGCTATCTGCTCGTAGATAGCATCAGCAGCTTGTTCGAGGGTCGCATTCAGCGTGTTCACATAGGCTGAGAAGGTGATTACGGTGTCGCCACGTACGAGGGGGTCATAGGTTGCGGCAACGCCTGTCAGCAGACCCCGGCCCCTGACAAGTTCGGCATACAACCAAGCGCTGGAGCCCTCGGCCAGTACTTCACAGATCAGTTCGAGGGTCTTGCTCGTGAGTGCATTGATGGCTGTGGCACAGCTGGGGACGTTGAAGGACATCAACAGACCATGGCTAAGCCCCGGCAAGCTGACGGTCTGGCTGCGTTCAGCCAATGGCGCGTCCGAGCGAGGAAAAGGCGAGTCTGTCAGCTGGCCGCGCTCCACGTGCGCGAAGTACGTTTCGACCTGCTGTTTCAACGTTTCCAGTTCTACGTTGCCCACCACGACGAGCGTGGCGTTGTTAGGCCGGTAATGGCTGATGTACCACTGCCGCAGCGTTGGAAGGTCGATGCTTTGTAGATCCATCGCCGAGCCGAAGCTTGGGGCCGCATACGGGCTGCTGCCGTGAGCCAAGGCCAAGTGACGGTCGTAGGCTTGCTGGACGGGCTGGGCGTCCACCTTCAGGCGTCGTTCGTCAGCGATTGCCTTGGCGCCTCGTGCCAACTCGGGCAACCCGAATGTGGCTGTGTCCATGGCATCTGCCAACAGTTCGAGCGCAACGGGCAGGCGCGATGCAGGCAGCAGCATGTCGAAAGAGGTGGCGTCGAGGTGAGTACTGGCATTGGCCTGCCCTGCAAGACGAGCAACGACTTTGGCGTACTGCCCAGGCTCCAGCTTGCGGCTGCCTTCGAAGATGACGTGTTCGAGCAAGTGCGAGAGGTTGGACTGCCCTGCCGGCTCATGGCGGGTACCGACGTTGTACCAGAGCTGGACGGCGGCGAGGGCATTTCGGCTCTGCTGCCTCAGGTAGACGGACAGACCGTTTTCAAGCGTGAAATGCTGGATAGGGGAGGGGCTGGCGCTTGCAAGAGAGGCAAGCGCCGCCGAGACATCATCGGCCAGTGAAGGCGCAGAGAGTGATACGGTCATGCTGAGGTGCTCGGGTGGCTAGAGACCCGAGCAGCATCAGTCAATGCAAGACCTGGCCTGCGCTATATAACTAGCCCCGTTGCCACAGCGCGTAGTGCACCTGTCCGGTTTTTTTCTCCCGGTGCAGGCGCCAGTTGGCAGGCAATTGCAAGGTCGATGGAGCCGCTTCGCTCTCGGTGTATACCCATGCTTGCTCGCTCAGCCACTGGTGCTGTTCAAGCAGATTGCAGGTGTCTGCCAGCAACTGTTGATGGAAGGGTGGATCCAGGAACACCAGGTCGAACTGCTTTTTTGCAGGGCCTTGCAGATAACGCAAGGCATCGGTCTGCAGGATCTGCCCCCGTGGGCAGCGCAGGAGCTCGAGGTTGTTCTTGAGGTTGGCGATGGCCGCAGGGTTGCTGTCCAGCGCCACGGCGTCCTCCGCCCCGCGCGATAGGGCCTCCAGCACCAATGCTCCGCTGCCGGTGAAGGCATCGAGCACGTGCGCGCCCTCGATGTAGGGTGCCAGCCAGTTGAAAACCGTCTCGCGTACCCGGTCAGGCGTAGGGCGCAAGCCCTCGCCGTCGGGCACGGCCAGTCGACGGCTGCGCCATTGGCCCGCGATGATGCGCAGGTGGCCCTGGCCCTTGCTCTGGCCCGGTTGCTGGCGGGCGGGAGGGTTGGATCTTGGCATTAGTGCTCCGGTACCCCGAGCGGTTGCCCGGAGGGTTTATCAGTGGGGGCTGGCAGTGGCTTCTGCGGCACCTTCGGGCCAACCGTGACGATGACCAGCTTGTCGGCAGACAGGTGCTTGTTCATGGCGTCTTTAACTTGTTCGACGGTCAGGGCCTGGGACTGCTGCATGAAGTCTTCCAGCCAGCTCAATGGCAGGTTGTAGAAGCCGATGGCGCCCAGTTGGCCGACGATGCTGGCATTGCTGGCATTGGAGAGCGGGAAGCTTCCGGCCAACTCGCGCTTGGCATCGTCCAGTTCTTGCTGGGTAGGACCGCTGCGCAGGTAGTCGGCCAGAATACCCTGAACCAGCCTCAATGTCCCTTCGCTGAGCTCGGCGCGGGTTTGCAGGTTGATCATGAACGGGCCGCGCACTTGCATTGGGCTGAAGGCCGAATAGACACCGTAGGTCAGGCCGCGCTTTTCCCGCACCTCGCTCATCAGCCGCGTCCCGAACGCGCCGCCACCGAGGATCTGATTGCCCAGTGACAGGGCTGGCCAATCCTTGTCCTGGCGATCGATACCCAGCTCTGCGAGCATCAGGTGGGTCTGCTGAGACGGAAACTCGATGTGGGTGAAGCCTGCCTTGGGCTCCGTCGGTTGGGCTGGAGCAGGCAAGGCCGGGCCTTTGGGCAGGCCGGCTGAAACCTGCGCGGCAATTGCCTCGGCTTCGCTGCGGTTCAGGTCACCCACCAGTGCGATGACGGCATTGCCAGGCGTGTAGGCCTTGGCGTGAAACGCTCGCAACTGCTCCAGGGTAATGCCAGTGATGCTTTGCGGTGTTCCATCGCTGGGATGCGCATAAGGGTGTTCGCCGTACAGGTTGGCGAACAGCGTCTTGCCTGCGAGCTTGCCGGGGTTCTGCTTGTCGTATTCGAAGCCGGCCAGCATCTGGTTCTTGAGCCGTTTGAGCGCATCCTCCGGGAAGGTGGGCTTGCCTGTGACTTCGGTAAACAGCTTCAAGGCCTGGTCGCGCTTGTCCTTGGCACTGAGGCTACGTAGCGAGGCGACGGCCATGTCGCGGTACGAGCCGTTACCGAAATCTGCGCCCAGGCCCTCGAAGCCCTGGGCGATGGCCGTCACATCCTTGCCCTGTACGCCTTCGTTGAGCATGGCGTTGGTCAGCGCCGCCAGGCCTGGTGTGTCACCGTCCTGGCTGCTGCCGGCAGCGAAGGTCACGCGCAGGTCGAACATCGGAAGCTCGCGGGCCTCGACGAACAGCACCCGCGCGCCTTCAGCCGTGTTCCAGTGCTGGATGTTCAACTGGCGGGTGGTGGGCGCCTTGCCGTCAAGCTCGGCCAGGGACTGTAGAGTGTTGGCCTGCCGGGCTTGTGCATTGCCAGCCTTGGCAGCGTCCTGGGCCAGTGCCGGTACGGCCAGCGCAGCCGTCAATGCCCAGGTACAGATACCCGTAGCCAGCCAGTGGGGGCGGTGCAAGCGACGGTCACTCATGAGCGGACTCCTCAGGCAGAACATGGGCAACGCTCAGGCGTTCGCGGGTGAAATAGGTACGGGCAGCTTGCTGGATGTCCTGAGGAGTAACGCGCTTGAGTTCGTCCAGCTCGCTGTCGATCAGCTTCCAGGACAGCCCGACGGTTTCCAGCTGGCCGATGGTGGTTGCCTGACTGCTGATTGAGTCGCGGTCATACACCAGCCCGGCGATGACCTGGGCGCGCACGCGCTCGAGCTCTTCTGCCGTGGGCGGAGTAGTCTTGAGTTCATCCAGCAGTTGCCAGATGCCCTTTTCCACGTCTGCCAGGGTTTTTTGCTTCTGCACGTTGGGTGTGGCTGAAATGAGGAACAGGCTGTCGCCGCGCGTGAAGGCGTTGTAGCTGGACGAGGCGCCGGCCACCAGTTCCTGCCCGCGCTCCAGTCGTGCGGGCATGCGTGCGCTGTAGCCGCCGTCGAGCAAGGCCGAGATCAGACGTAAGGCATGCACCGTGCGAGGGTCCTTGGCCGTGGGCAGGCCGGGTACGTTGAAGCCGTAGATCAGGCTTGGCAGCTGGGTGCGCACGTGCAGGGTCAACTGACGCTGGCCGGGCTCAGCCAGCTCCAGCGGCAGCTTGGCCGCAGGTGTGTCCCGGCGAGGGATAGCGCCGAAGTACTTCTGGGCCAGGCCCTTGACTTCCTCGGCGGTGACATCGCCCACCACCACGAGCGTGGCGTTGTTGGGCGCGTACCAGGAGGTGTACCAGTGGCGCAGCTCCTCGACCTTCATGCGCTCCAGATCGGCCATCCAGCCGATGGTCGGGGTGTGGTAGCCACTGGCCGGGTAGGCCATGGCCCGAAACAGCTCGAACGCCTTGGCATTGGGCTGGTCATCGGTGCGCAGGCGGCGCTCTTCCTTGATGACCTCGATTTCACGGCTGAACTCGTCGGCTGGCAGCCGCAGGCTGGCCAGCCGATCGGCCTCCAGCTCGAAGGCAACCGGCAAGCGATCACGCGCCAGCACCTGGTAGTAGGCGGTGTAGTCGTCGCTGGTGAACGCGTTCTCTTCGGCGCCCAGGTCCCGCAGGATACGCGAGGCTTCGCCGGGGCCGACCTTGGCACTGCCCTTGAACATCATGTGCTCGAGCGCATGGGAAAGGCCGGTCTGGCCAGGCGTCTCGTAGCTGGAGCCGACCTTGTACCAGATTTGCGAGACCACCACTGGCGCGCGATGGTCTTCGCGCACGACCACTTTGAGGCCGTTATCCAGGATGAATTCGTGAGTGGGTTGCACATCGGCGGCGAAGGCCGCAAGCGGGAGGCACAGCGTGCCGAGCAACAGGCCAGCGGCGCGGCGGGCTAGAGCATTCATACGGTGTTTAACCTGTTCGGCGGCCCGCTGGGTTTAGCGTCGGCAGGCCAGGAGGTGCTAGGATACTGATCCGGTTGCCTGGCGACCATGCCTGTCGCCGTTCTGGCCTGCAGGACATCAAGACAAAACGTTGCGCATGAACCAGCCGGCTTCTAGATAGTCTGTTCTGCGTAGAAAGAATTCCTGATGCGCCCTAGCGGGCCATCGCTACCCTGAGATAGCCGTCTTCCATGTTTGGTTCCAACGACGACAAAAAAGCGCCGGCCGAGGCTGGCGAGAAGAAAGGCCTGTTCGGCTGGTTCCGCAAGAAGCCGCAGCCACCTGCGCAAGCGGACGTGCCGGCGGAAAAATCCCCAGCTGTCGAAGCGCCCGCACCAGCTGATTCCGAGCGAGCGGAGGTGCCTGCGCCGCTGGACGAGCACGCCGCTGCGGCCCCGGTCGTTGCGCCGCGTGCGGAGCCTATACCCCCTGCTCCCGTGACGGCTGAGCCCTTGCCAGAGGTCGCCGTGCCCGAGGCACCGGCGCCGGTAGTCGATCCTGCACCGCACGTGCCCGCCCCTGTTCAAGCGGCCGCGCCTGAAGCCGAAATCCCTGCCCCCGTGAGCAACCTGGTGCTGCCGGTTGCAGAAGAACCCGTGGCGCTGGTGCCCGATCTGCAAGCCAAGGCGCCACCGGTCATTCCTGATCGCCCGGCGCCTGCGCCAGCGGTCCAGCCCATTGCAGAGCCGGCCAAGGTCGATCTGCACGTCGAGGCCGAGGCCGCCCCGCCCGTCGAGGCCGCCCAGGCCGAGCCTGTGAAAGCAGGCTTTTTCGCCCGCCTCAAGCAGGGGTTGTCGAAAACCAGCGCCAGCATTGGCGAAGGCATGGCCAGCCTGTTCCTGGGCAAGAAAGTCATCGACGACGACTTGCTCGACGAGATCGAGACTCGCCTGCTGACCGCCGACGTCGGGGTGGAGGCCACGTCCACCATCGTTCAGAACCTGACGCAGAAGGTGGCTCGCAAGCAGCTGGCCGACGCCGATGCGCTGTACAAGTCCTTGCAGGAAGAGCTGGCTGCGTTGCTCAGGCCTGTCGAGCAGCCGCTGGTCGTGGCGGCGCAGAACAAGCCTTATGTGATCCTGGTGGTAGGCGTCAATGGCGCCGGCAAGACCACCACCATCGGCAAGCTGGCCAAGAAGCTGCAAATGGAAGGCAAGAAAGTGATGCTCGCTGCAGGCGACACCTTCCGGGCCGCGGCGGTCGAGCAATTGCAGGTGTGGGGTGAGCGTAACCGCATCCCGGTGATCGCGCAGCACACCGGCGCCGACTCCGCTTCGGTGATCTTCGACGCGGTGCAGGCAGCCAAGGCCAGGGGCGTGGATGTGCTGATCGCCGATACCGCCGGGCGCCTGCACACCAAGGACAACCTGATGGAGGAGCTGAAGAAGGTCCGTCGCGTCATCGGCAAGCTCGATCCCGATGCACCGCACGAAGTGCTGCTGGTGCTCGACGCCGGTACTGGCCAGAACGCCATCAGCCAGGCCAAGTATTTCCACCAGAGCGTGGAGCTGACCGGCCTTGCGCTCACCAAGCTCGACGGTACCGCCAAGGGGGGTGTCATCTTCGCCCTGGCCAAGCAATTCAAGCTGCCTATCCGGTTCATCGGTGTTGGTGAAGGGATCGATGACCTGCGCACCTTCGAGGCCGAGCCGTTCGTCAAGGCCCTGTTCGCCGAGCGAGACTGACCATGATTCGATTCGAACAGGTTGCCAAGCGCTACCCCAACGGCCACGTGGGGCTGCACGAGCTGAGTTTCCGGGCGCGTCGGGGCGAATTCCTGTTCGTCACCGGACACTCGGGCGCAGGTAAAAGTACGCTGCTGCGCCTGCTACTGGCCATGGAGCGTCCTACAAGCGGCAAACTGATGCTGGCCGGGCAGGACCTGGGCCAGATCAGCAATTCGCAGATCCCGTTTCTGCGCCGCCAGATAGGCGTGGTGTTCCAGAACCACCAGTTGCTGTTCGACCGCACGGTCTTCAACAACATTGCCTTGCCCCTGCAGATACTGGGCCTGTCCAAGGCCGAGATCGCCAAGCGCGTGGACTCGGCGCTGGAGCGGGTGTCTCTGGTCGACAAAGGCGAGCTGTACCCTGCCGACCTGTCGACCGGCCAGCAGCAGCGCGTGGGTATCGCCCGCGCCATCGTGCACCAGCCAGCCCTGCTGCTGGCCGACGAGCCAACGGGTAACCTGGACCCGCGCCTGGCTGCGGAAATCATGGGGGTGTTCGAGGACATCAACCGATTGGGCACAACGGTCTTGATCGCCAGCCACGACCTGGCCCTGATCGCGCGCATGCGTCACCGCATGCTCACCTTGCAGCGCGGGCGTCTGATCGGCGACGGGGAGGCCGGACAATGAGTACGACACGATCACCGAAGGTCTCCGAGCGCGTCGCGCCTAAACCTGCCGACCCACAGCCTGCGAAGAAGCGTGGCGCAGGCTCCGACGATGACGGTCCGGACCTGCGATCGCTCATGCATGCCTGGCTCGAGAGCCATCGCGCCAGCCTGGCGGATAGCTTACGGCGACTGGGCAAGCAGCCCATTGGCAGCTTCTTCACGTGCATGGTGATGGCCGTGGCGCTGAGCATGCCCATGGGGCTGTCGTTGCTGCTCAAGAACATCGAGCAGTTGGGTGGGTCCTGGCAGCGCGCCGCGCAGATATCCCTGTACCTCAAGCTCGATGCCAGCAGCCGTGACGGCGAGGCGTTGCGCGATGAAATCAAGGGCATGCCTGGCGTAGCAGAGGCGCAGTATGTCAGTCGCGAGCAGGCGCTGCAGGAGTTCCAGCAGCAATCGGGCCTGGGCGAGGCGCTGCGTGAGTTGCCCGACAACCCACTGCCCGGCGTGGTCGTGGTGACCCCGACCGAAGTCGACAAGCCGGCCTTGGAAGCGTTGCGTCAGCGCCTGTCGGAGTTGCCGCGCGTCGATGTAGCGCAGCTGGACCTGGTGTGGGTCGAGCGGCTGGCGGCCATCCTCAAGCTTGGGGACCGGTTCGTTTTCGGGCTGGCCGTCATGCTCATTTCTGCGCTGCTTTTAGTAATTGGCAACACAATTCGTCTACATATCGAGAACCGCCGTGTCGAGATCGAAGTGATCAAGCTGGTGGGGGGCACCGATGCTTACGTACGCCGGCCTTTCCTGTACATGGGGGCCTTGTACGGCCTGGGCGCGGGCCTGTTGGCCTGGGCCATCCTGGCGTTTGGCCTAGGGTGGCTGAACGAGGCCGTGGTGAACCTGTCCGGTCTGTATGGCAGCGATTTCGCCTTGGGTGGCGTACCTGCCTCCGATGGTCTGTCGCTCTTGATCGGAGCGGTGCTGTTGGGGTATATCGGTGCATGGATTGCAGTCGCCCGCCACTTGAACGAGCTGGCGCCGCGATAGTTTTTATTGGCCAGCATTGGCCTGGGCGTGCCCGTTGGAACTTGTACCTGGGCCCCAGGTCTATGTAGGCAGCGCCTGAAAAGCGCGAGTTCAGTAAGTCGGAGGTTCTTGAATGACCACATCGTTGCAACCTGCGTATGCCCTGGTCCCCGGTGCAAACCTGGAGTCCTACGTGCATACGGTCAACAGCATCCCGCTGCTGACTGTCGAGCAGGAGCGTGATCTGGCTGAGCGTCTCTATTACGAGCAGGACCTCGAAGCTGCTCGGCAGATGGTAATGGCCCACCTGCGGTTCGTGGTGCATATCGCCCGTAGCTATGCCGGTTATGGGCTGGCCCAGGCCGACCTGATCCAGGAAGGCAACGTTGGCCTGATGAAGGCCGTCAAGCGCTTCAACCCTGAAATGGGCGTGCGCCTGGTGTCGTTCGCCGTGCACTGGATCAAGGCCGAGATTCACGAGTTCATCCTGCGCAACTGGCGGATCGTCAAGGTGGCGACCACCAAGGCCCAGCGCAAGCTGTTCTTCAACCTGCGCAGCCAGAAAAAGCGTCTGGCCTGGTTGAATAACGACGAAGTGCATCGGGTTGCCGAAAGCCTGGGTGTCGAGCCTCGTGAAGTCCGCGAGATGGAAAGCCGTCTGAGCGGTCACGACATGGCGTTCGATCCGGCAGCCGAAGCCGATGACGACAGTGCCTTCCAGTCGCCTGCGCATTACCTGGAAGACCACCGTTACGACCCGGCAGTACAGCTTGAAGATGCAGACTGGAGCGACAACTCCACCAGCAACCTTCATGAGGCCTTGCAGGGTCTGGATGACCGTAGCCGGGATATTCTGTACCAGCGCTGGTTGGCCGAAGAGAAAGCTACCCTGCATGAGCTGGCCGAGAAATACAGCGTGTCGGCCGAGCGTATTCGCCAGTTGGAAAAGAACGCGATGAACAAGGTCAAGGCCTTGATCGCAGCCTGATCGTTCTCTGTTCGACAAGAAAGCCGCTGTCCCGCAAAGGAACAGCGGCTTTTTCATGTCTGCCCTGTACGCGGTGCCAGGCTCAGGGCCTGCGCGATGTGTCCAATTGCATCAAGTAGCTTGGCCCACCCAGCTGGCTCATCTGGCGGCGAATCCAGCCAGCACGGCTGGCCACGTAGGTGCTTGGCTTGCCAGCATTCCACTTGAGAGGGCTGGGCAGCACCGCGGCCAGTTGCGCGGCTTGTTGCCGGCTGAGTTGACTGGCCTCCACACCAAAGTGATAGCGAGCGGCTGCCTGGGCGCCGAACACACCCTGGCCCCACTCGGCACTGTTCAGGTAGACCTCAAGAATGCGCTGCTTGGTCCAGAACAGCTCGATCAAGCCGGTGAACCATGCTTCCAGCCCCTTGCGCAGCCAGCTGCGCCCCGGCCACAGGAACAGATTCTTGGCCACCTGTTGGGTCAGGGTGCTGGCCCCGCGCACGCTACCGCCACGCTCGTTGAAAGCCAGGGCTGCCTGGATGGCGGGTATGTCGAACCCCCAATGGCTGGCGAACTTCTGGTCTTCGCCAGCGATGACCGCCACCTTGAGGTCATCGGAGATATGGTCCCAACCCACCCATTCGCGCTGCAGGTCAATCGGTTCGCCGCTCACCCACGATTGCACCTTGCGCTCGAGCATCAACGCCGTACCGGGCGGGGGCACCCAGCGAAACACCAGAACCAGCACGATACTGACGGCAGCAAACCAGAGCAGGGCGCGCAGAAGACGTCGGAGAAGGTTTCGCAGCATAGGGTGGCTTGGCCGGACGTTTGGGAAGGGCCATTATACAGACCCGATTGGAGGAGTCGTCTCATGCTTCGCAGCTTCCTGATGCTTGTCGCTTTTTTCGGCTTTACCGGCGTGGCCCTGGGCGCCTTTGCAGCCCACGGCCTGAAAAATCGACTCAGCGCTGACTACCTGGCTATCTTCCACACCGGTGTCACCTACCAACTGGTTCACGCGCTGGCGCTGTTTGGCGTGGCATTGCTGGCGGTCCATCTGCCTGGCCGGCTGGTGGGTTGGGCTGGTTATCTGTTCGTGCTGGGTATCGTGCTGTTCTCCGGCAGCCTGTACCTGCTGACGCTGACCGGCATCAGCAAGCTGGGCATGATCACGCCCATCGGTGGCCTGTGCTTCCTGGCAGGGTGGCTTTGTCTTGGGCTCGCCGCGTGGCGACTGGGCTGACTGCCCAGTCCACATTAACGACTAATGGCGTGCGGTGGCCTTGGGTTGCGCGGCCTTTCGGCGCTAGAATGCGGGCCCCAAAGAACAATGGTGGCCGTGAGCATGCGTATCCAACTGAACGGTGAACCCTACGAATTGCCTGCCGGCGAAAGCGTCGCCGGGCTACTGGCACGCCTTGAGCTGGCTGGCCGCCGCGTGGCGGTAGAGCTGAATCAGGACATCGTGCCGCGCAGTCAGCATGTCACCACCGCGCTGAGCGATGGCGACCAGGTCGAAGTGGTGCACGCCATCGGCGGCGGCTGACCGCTGTCGGCAACCCAACGGCAGGCCCAGCAACCTTTTCCCGAGGAACAACGATGAGCAACGTTCGCAGCGACAAGCCCTTCACCCTGGCCGGGCGTACCTTCCAATCGCGCCTGCTGGTAGGCACCGGCAAGTACCGTGACATGGAGCAAACCCGCCAGGCCATTGAGGCCTCGGGTGCCGAGATCGTGACTGTCGCGGTGCGCCGCACGAACATTGGTCAGAACCCGGGCGAGCCGAACTTGCTGGACGTACTGCCACCGGACCGCTACACCATTCTGCCCAATACTGCCGGCTGCTATGACGCCGTCGAAGCGGTGCGTACCTGCCGCCTGGCCCGGGAGCTGCTCGATGGGCATAACCTGGTCAAGCTGGAAGTGCTGGCCGACCAGAAAACCCTGTTCCCCAACGTAATCGAAACCCTCAAGGCCGCCGAGGTGCTCGTCAAGGATGGCTTCGACGTGATGGTCTACACCAGCGACGACCCGATCATCGCCCGCCAACTGGCCGAAGCCGGCTGTATCGCCGTCATGCCCCTGGCTGGCCTGATCGGTACGGGGCTTGGCATCTGCAACCCCTACAACCTGCAGATCATCCTCGAAGAATCCAAAGTACCGGTGCTGGTGGATGCTGGCGTAGGCACTGCCTCCGACGCCACCATCGCCATGGAAATGGGCTGCGAGGCGGTGCTGATGAACTCGGCCATCGCCCATGCCCAGCAACCGGTATTGATGGCCGAGGCCATGAAGCACGCCATCGTGGCGGGTCGCATGGCGTACCTGGCCGGTCGCATGCCCAAGAAACTCTATGCCAGCGCCTCTTCGCCGCTGGATGGTCTGATCAAGTAAGAGCCCCTGATGACTGATTCGCAAGATCTGCCGAACGCCGCCGACGGCGACGCCCGCCCACACCGCCGCATCAAGAGCTTCGTGATGCGTGCCGGGCGCATGACCGAAGGCCAGCAGCGCGGCCTGGACCAGGGTGGGCCGCTGTACATCCTGCCGCTGGCGGACAGCCCGGTCGACTACGACCAGGTCTTCGGCCGCTCGGCACCGCGCACGCTGGAAATCGGCTTCGGCATGGGTCATTCCCTGCTGGAAATGGCCGCCGCTGCGCCTGAGCAGGACTTCATCGGTGTCGAGGTCCATCGCCCAGGCGTAGGGGCGCTGCTCAATGGCGTGCTCACCCAAGGGCTGACCAACCTGCGGGTATACGATTGCGATGCCATCGAGGTATTGAACCGTTGCGTGGCCGACGACAGCCTTGACCGCCTGATGCTGTTCTTCCCTGACCCTTGGCACAAGGCGCGCCACCACAAGCGCCGCATCGTCCAGCTGGCGTTCGCCGAGTTGGTACGGCGCAAGCTCAAGCCCGGCGGCGTGTTCCACATGGCCACGGATTGGGAACCCTATGCCGAGTACATGCTGGAAGTGATGAATGCAGCCCCTGGCTATCGCAACCAGGCAGCAGACGGTACCTACGTGCCGCGCCCGACCGAGCGGCCGATCACCAAGTTCGAACGCCGCGGCGAGCGCTTGGGCCATGGTGTCTGGGACCTGAAATTCGAAAAGACCGCGTGACCCGCTAAGCCAGACGCTGTGCGGATGGACAAAAAGCTGCCTTGCAAGCGCTATTATTTGGGGCCACGGCGCGGCCCCAGCGATCTTGATGAACAGCATCATTCTGCAAGGTCGGTTTTTGAGTGCCGACAACCACGGGGGCTAACGCCAGGGCGTTACGTAAAAGGCGCCTGGACTGCTACAGCTTCAGCCGCGACGATCCGCCACCACGCCGATCAGCGCCAGGACCACCAGCAGCACAGGCGCCAACGCGTAGTTGTTGAACTGGCTCAGCCCCTTCAAAACCCAGGGTGTGGCGTATATCAAGGCCGCGCCGCTGCCGATCATCACCAGTAATGCCATCAGCGGCACCCGCAGGGCCCCTGTCAGCCCGCCCAGGCGCTGCTCGGCCCAGGCCTTGATGTCCGTCCCGAACAGCACCAGCAGACAGCCTACCAACGCCAGAGAAATCTCCGACAAGTTGCTGCGGCTCCAGCGGGAAATCGTCGCGAGCAGGTCGAGTACCAGATCCATGGGTCATCCTTAGGTCAAGAAATACTGCAGCAAGTCATTGAGGAACAGTTGGCCCCTGGGCGTTGCCACCAGTCGATCCGGTTCGACCTGCAAAAGCCCTCTTTGTTCTGCCAGGCGACGGGCTTGGGCGAGCCGTGCGAGCGGCAACCCGGTGCGGTCGGTGAACAGCTGCGCTTCCACACCCTGGGTCAGGCGCAGCGCGTTCATCAGGAACTCGAAGGGTAGCTCGTCCTCGGGCAACTGTTTTTCGCCGGCCTTGAACGGTTTGGCCAGGTTCAGGTAGTCCTTGGGCAGCCGAGTTTTCCAGGTGCGTACGATACGGCCGTCCGCATAAGTGAGCTTGCCATGGGCCCCGGCACCAATGCCGATGAAGTCTCCGAAGCGCCAGTAGTTGAGGTTGTGGCGGGCAGCGCGCTCGGGCTGAGCGTAGGCAGACACCTCGTACTGGCCGAACCCGTTGGCCGCCATCAGGCCCTGGCCGGCTTCCTGGATGTCCCAGAGGATATCGTCCTCGGGCAGCTCGGGCGGCTGGTTCCAGAATACGGTGTTGGGCTCTACCGTCAGTTGATACCACGACAGGTGCGTGGGTCCGAGCTCGATTGCCTGACGCAGATCGCCCAGGGCGTCGTCCATCGACTGGTCGGGCAAGCCATGCATCAGGTCCATGTTGAAATTGTCGAAGCCTGCGGCCCTTGCCATGCCAGCAGCGCGGATCGCCTCCTCGCCGTTGTGGATGCGGCCCAGCGCTTGCAGCTTGGCGGGTTGGAAACTCTGCACGCCAATGGACAGGCGGTTGATGCCGGTCTGGCGATAGGCCTTGAACTTGTCCTGTTCGAACGTTCCCGGGTTGGCTTCCAGGGTGATCTCGATATCCGAAGCGAATGGGATGCGTTGCTCGACGCCGCGCAGCAACCGGCCCAGGGCATCGGCACTGAACAGGCTTGGTGTGCCACCACCGAAGAAGATCGAGGTGATGACGCGGCCCTGGACTGCGGCCAGTTCCTGGTCAAGGTCGGTCAGCAGCGCCGCAACGTAGGCCGCTTCGGGCAGCTCAGGCCCCGCGGCATGGGAGTTGAAGTCGCAGTAGGGGCATTTGCGCACGCACCACGGGATGTGGATGTACAACGCCAACGGCGGCAGCTGGCTAATGCCCGGTGCCTGGATGAGCGACGACGTCAGGGTCATGCCAGGCCCAGACGTTGACGCAGCAGTGCCATGGCGCGGGCACGGTGGCTGATCTGGTTCTTGTCAGCCGGGGTCAGGTCGGCGCTTGAGCAATCACGTTCTGGCACCCAGAACAGTGGGTCGTAGCCAAACCCGTGTTCGCCGCTTGCCTTGAGCAGGATGCGACCATGCCACAGGCCTTCGCACAGGATTGGCAACGGATCATCGGCATGACGCACCAGCGCCAATACACAGACGAACTGCGCACCGCGCTCGGCCTCGGGTACGTGCTTCAGCGCGTCGAGCAACTTGGCGTTATTGGCGGCATCGCCCTGGCCGTCGGCATAACGCGCCGAGTAGATGCCAGGTGCACCTCCCAGGTAATCCACGGCCAGACCGGAATCGTCCGCCAAGGCGGGCAGCCCGGAAATGCGCGCGGCATTGCGGGCTTTCAAGATGGCGTTCTCGACGAACGAGAGGCCGGTTTCTTCCGGCTCGACCTGGCTGAACTCGCCAATCGATCGCAATTGCACGGATTGACCGAGCATCGCCTGCAGTTCCTTGAGTTTGCCGGCGTTATGGCTGGCCAATACGAGTTGCTGGAAATTCATCATTCGCCTGGGAAAACGTCCTGGTTGAAGCTGAAGGAGTGACTGACACCACCGGCTTGAACACCTAGCTCGAAAACGACGGTCTCAGGGTGTTCGATCTTGAATTGGGCGACGTAAGACGCGGTGCCGTGGTCGGTGACCTGCTTGAAGGCCAGGGGCTGCTTGCGCCCGGTCAGGTCCTTGACCGCGCCGCTGACCAAGGCCGTGATGGGTTTGCCGGCTCTGAGTACGGTGAGGCTGAGCACGCCCTGGTGACGGCTGCGGACCAGGCCTGTGGCCGCTGCGACCTGCGGGGTGAGCATGCTTGAGGTAAACGCGCCGTAGTGCACCGTGATATCGCCAAATACCTCTTTGCGAGCAGCGCGTGCAGTATCGGCTGCCAGTGCTGGCATTGCCAGACACAGGCTGATCAAAAGCAGGGCAAGGCGACGCATGGTGCAGATTCTCCTGGGTCAGACCGCGAGTTGATGTGCCTGCAGGCCGGGGCTGCTGACGCGGTAGATACCGATTTCGCCCAGAAGGTTAGGCCACAGCCGGCCGCCCAGACCGTTGCGGTGCATATGATCCACCGCCAGCCGGTCCAGCACCTTGGCCTTGCGCTCGTGGACCAGCTCTTCGAAGTCGGCGAAGGTGCAGAAGTGGATGTTAGGGGTGTTGTACCAGGTATACGGCATGAAGTCCGAGACGGGCATGCGGCCTTTGGTCGCCAGGTACCACCGGCAGCGCCAGTGACCGAAGTTGGGGAAGGTGATGATGCACTGGCGGCCGACGCGCAGCATTTCGTCCAGGATGCGGTCGGGGTACTCCACCGCCTGCAAGGCCTGGGTCATGATCACCACATCGAAACTGTCGCTGGCGAAGTTGCCCAGGCCTTTGTCCAGGTCCTGCTCGATGACGTTCACGCCCTTGGCCACGCAGGCGGCGATATTGTCCCCGTCGATTTCGAGGCCGTAGCCGGTGACCTGCTTGCGGTCGCGCAGCGAAGCCAGCAGCTCGCCGGTACCACAGCCCAGGTCCAGTACCCGGCTGCCGGCGGGAATCCAGTCGTGGATGATTTCCAGATCGGCTCTCATGCTGTCCTCAGAGGGTAATGCGGTTCATGTAGTTCGAGAAACCCTGCATGTAGCGAGGCGTGGGAATCAGGAAGGCATCGTGGCCGTAGGGCGAGTCGATTTCCAGGTAGCAGACGTTCTTGCGCGCCGCCATCAGGGCATCGACGATTTCCCGCGAGCGGGCCGGCGAGAAGCGCCAGTCGGTAGTGAACGACATGATGCAGTAGTTGGCTTTGACATGGGCCAGGGTCGCGGCCAGATCGCCATTGTGCGCCGCCGCCGGGTCGAAGTAGTCCAGTGCCTTGGTCATCAGCAGGTACGTGTTGGCATCGAAGCGCCCGGAGAATTCTTCGCCCTGGTAGCGCAGGTAGCTTTCGACCTGGAACTCCACACTGTGGAAGTCGTAGTTGAGCTTGTCACTCTTGAGCTCGCGGCCGAATTTCTCACCCATCGAGTCATCCGACAGGTAGGTGATATGCCCGACCATGCGTGCCAGCATCAAGCCCCGCTTGGGAATCACGCCCTGATCCTGGAATGAGCCGCCATGGAACTCGGGGTCGGTGAGAATGGCCTGGCGCGCCACCTCGTTGAACGCGATGTTCTGCGCGGACAGCTTGGGCGCCGAGGCTATATCGATACAGTGGCGCACGCGCTCGGGATAGCTGATGGTCCACTGCAGCGCTTGCATGCCGCCCAGGCTGCCACCCACCACGGCGGCCCACTGCGCGATGCCCAGGCGCTCTGCCAGGCGGACCTGGCTGTGAACCCAGTCTTCGACGGTCAGGATTGGGAACTCGGCGCCATACGCCTTGCCAGTGGCCGGGTTGATGCTGCTTGGCCCGGTGCTGCCATTGCAGCCGCCCAGGTTGTTCAGGCTGACCACGAAGAAGCGGTTGGTGTCGATGGGCTTGCCTGGGCCGATGCAGCTGTCCCACCAACCCGGCTTGCGGTCAGTGGCGGCGTGGTAGCCCGCGGCATGGTGATGCCCAGAGAGGGCATGGCAGATCAGTACCGCATTGCTCGCGCTGGCGTTCAGCGTGCCATAGGTTTCGTAGACCAGCTCGTAGCTGCTCAGCGAACGGCCGCAGGCCAGAGCCAGCGGCTCGTCGAACCGGGCGGTCTGGGGTACGACCAGACCGACGGAATCTTCTGGAAAGACAGTGGACATCGACCCTGCTCACGCTTGACGGAGGCGTAAGTCTAAAGAGCACCACCCCCAGCGGCAAGCGCAGGCTTGTCGCCAGGGTGCTGCCGGGTCAGATCATCCGCCACAGCTCCTGCGGCATGCCAGCGTAGGCAGCCAGTGGTGGCATGACGAACGACTGGATGACCTGAATGGCCAGGAACGCGAAGATCGGCGAAATATCCATGCCCCCCAGGTTTGGCACGATACGGCGGAACGGCGCCAGCACCGGCTCGCTGATCTGATACGCAAGCTCGGCCGCCGGGTTGTGACTGTTGGGCGCTACCCAGGAAACGATCACCATGACGATCATTGCCACCCAGAAGATTTTCAGGAACAGCGAGGTGATGCCGATGATGGCCCACAACAGCAGGTGCAGCACATCACCGAAGGTGCCGTAGGTCACCATCAGCACGAACCCCATCAGCAGGGCCTGGATGAGCACGGCCAGCAGCAGCGATGAGGTATCCAGCCCGGCGATGCTGGGTACGATCCGGCGGATCGGCTTGAGCAGCGGTTGGGTCGCGCGCACCGTGAACTGGCTGAGCGGGTTGTAGAAGTTGGCCTTGACCAGTTGCAGCACAAAGCGCAACAGGACGATCACCAGGTACAGGCTGACCAGTGTTTGCACCACGAAAATCGCGGCGCCGGACAGTGCATTCATTTGAAACTCCTTATTTGCCCAGTTGCTCGGCCAGCTCAGCGGAGCGTGTGGCTGCAGCGTGCAGCGCCTGCTCCACGATGGCCTCGAAACCACTGGCCTGGAACGATTTGATAGCGGCTTCGGTGGTGCCGGCAGGTGATGTCACGCGGCGGCGCAATTCGGCGGCGTCCACATCGCTGGCAACCGCCATGCGGGCGGCGCCCAACGCCGTGTGCAAGGTCAGCTCGGTGGCGGTCTCCCGAGGCAGGCCGAGCTTCTCGCCCGCCGCAGTCATGGCCTCGATCAGCAGGAAGAAATACGCAGGGCCGCTACCGGAGACGGCGGTCACTGCATCCAGTTGCTGCTCCTGTTCGAGCCAGAGCGCCGTCCCTACCGCCGACAACAGTTGCTCGGCCTGCTGGCGTTGCTCGGCCGTGACTTCGGCTGTGGCGTACAGGCCACTGACGCCCTGGCGCAGCAGCGACGGCGTGTTGGGCATGCAGCGCACCACCGGGTGGCTGCCCACCCAGCTCTGCAGGCTGGCGCAGGTGATGCCCGCAGCGATGGACACGATCAGCTGGCCTTCCTTCAGGTCATTACGCAAGGCCTGGCACACGGTCTTCATCACCTGCGGCTTGACCGCCAGCACGATCACATCGGCGCCTTCGATGGCCTGTGCATTGTGCTCGAAGGTTTCGATGCCCTGTTCGGCCTGGAGGCGAGTACGGGTTTCGGCACCGGGGTCGCTGGCGCGGATGTGCGACGCCTCCACGCCCTGGGCACGCAGACCGCCGATCAGGCTTGCGGCCATGTTGCCGGCGCCGATAAAGGCAATACGTGTCTTGCTCATGTCAGGTCCTTGTTAGGAAAAGTGAGTTAAGCATGTCATCAAGCGTTGCCGTAGTCGCGGGCACCAAACAAGGCGGTGCCGATACGGACCCAGGTCGCGCCTTGAGCAATTGCCGCTTCCAGGTCATGGCTCATGCCCATGGACAGGGTGTCCAGGCCCAGCCCGAGCGCGTCCTGTAACTGGCGCAGCTGGGCGAACGCTGCTTCCTGGGCGTTACGATCATCGGTAGGTTCGGGGATTGCCATCAGCCCACGCAAACGCAGGTTGGGTAGGGCAGCCACGGCCTCCACCAGTGCGGGCAGTTGCGCGGGTGCGCAACCGGCCTTGCTGGCCTCACCGCTGACGTTCACCTGAAGGCAGATGTTGAGCGGCGCCAGGCCAACTGGGCGCTGTTCTGAAAGGCGTTGGGCGATTTTCAGGCGATCCACGGAATGCACCCAGTCGAAATGCTCGGCAATGGCCTTGGTCTTGTTCGACTGAATAGGGCCAATGAAGTGCCAGGTCAGAGGCAGGTCGATGAGTTGCTGTTGTTTAGTCAGCGCCTCTTGTAGGTAGTTTTCCCCGAAATCCTGCACGCCTGCGGCGTGGAGTTCGCGTATGGCGGCGGCCGGCTTGGTTTTGCTGACGGCCAGCAACCGGACGTCGGCGGGATTACGCCCGGCAGCCTGGGCACCCCGGTTGATGCGGTCGCGAATCGAGGAAAGGTTGTCTGCTAGGGTGGACATAGATCGAGGCCGGCAGCTGAAGTTTCGCCGCATTTTACCTGGTTGAAGGCAGATGGGGAGTCTCATGGATGTGACAGACCTGCTGGCGCTTGCCTTGAAGGCAGGTGCCAGCGACCTGCACCTGGCTGCAGGCCAGGCGCCGACGGTGCGCGTGCATGGCGTGCTGCAACGCCTGCCCGTGCCGATAGCAACGCCGGATGGATTGATGCGAAGCATGGAATCGTTGCTCGACGCCGACCCGTATCGACAGTGGGTCGCCGGTCACGACCTGGACCTGGCACTGGAGCTGCCCGCGCTTGGGCGGTTTCGCGTGAACCTGTTCAGGCAGATGAACGGCCCTGCGCTCACGTTCCGCTTGATCCCCGCGCGGCTCGTCTGCGCCGAAGCGCTCGGCCTGGGCGAGATTGCCCAAACCATTGGCCAATACCGTGACGGTCTGGTGCTCATAGGTGGGCCGACGGGCAGTGGCAAGACGAGCACGTTGGCAGCCCTGCTTGATCAGATGAGCCGCGAGCGCGCGCTGCACATCGTCACCCTCGAGGATCCGATCGAGGTCGTCCATGCCAGCCATCAGGGCGTGGTCAACCAGCGTGAGGTCGGCCGAGATTGCTGCAGCTTTGCCCAAGGCCTGCGCAGTGCGTTGCGTCAGGACCCCGACGTGATCGTGCTGGGCGAGTTGAGGGACCTGGAAACCATTCGTCTTGCACTGCGTGCCGCCGAAACGGGTCATCTGGTACTGGCAACCGTTCATACACGCTCAGCGGTGAACAGCATCGACCGGGTAGTAGAGGTATTCCCTGCGCAGGAAAAGGCATGGGTGCGCGCGATGCTGGCAGACTCGCTGCGAGTGGTAGTGGCGCAAGTGCTGGTTGGCCGCCGGGGCGGTGGGAGGGTCGCGGCGCGTGAAGTGCTGGTGGTGACGGATGCAGTTCGCAATCTGATCCGCGAAGGGCGCATGGCCCAGCTCCATTCGGTGATGCAGACCGGCGCGGCAGAGGGTATGCAAACCTTGGACGGGGCCATGAGGCAACTTCAAGCGCGCGGGCTGCTCGCTGAGTGATGCAACCAGGGCCGCTACCCACCACCTAGGGTTGGCAGCGGAGCGGCCCTCCATGGGGTTGTTATGAGGCAGGGTTAACGCTTGGCCAGGCTAAGCTGTTGCTTTTCCTTGGGCAGTACGCGTTTGGCGACCACGTAGTGTTTCTGCCAATAGGGCTTGCTTAGGTTATCGATGCTCACCCGCTTGCCGCGACGCGGCGCATGAATGAAGCGGTCATTGCCCAGGTAGATGGCAACATGGTTGACGCGGCGGCTCTTGATGTTGAAGAAGATCAGGTCGCCCGGCTTGAGATCGCCCTTGGCAACCTTGGTGCCGTGACCGCTGGCCATGGCGCTGGAAGTGCGAGGCAGGTTGACCTCAGCCACGTCGTTGAAGGCGTAGCGAACCAGGCCGCTGCAATCGAACCCCTTCTTCGGGCTGGTACCGCCCCAAACATAAGGGGTGCCGAGCATGTTCACGGCACGATCGAGCACGGCGCTGCTTTGCTTGCTCGAAGCAGCCGCCACCGTCTTGCCACGCGACTTACTGGCAGCGTTGCCAGGGCGGGCGTGCAGGGTGGTCTGCTTGACGGGCGTGCGCTTTACCGAGGCATTGGTGGTGTAACCGGTAAAGCCGTTGGGAAGACGTTGCTCACGGTTGGTGGCGTGGGCGGCCAGGGGCAATAGTAGGCAGAGGGTCAGCCATGTCTTGATCAAAGGCGGCATAGATGAAGCTCTTATGAATAGTTGTGTGTTGGGCGCGCAACTTTATAACAGCTTTTTGATCAAATTTTGATCCGCTGGTCGATTCTTGCTTACCATCCGTCGGCCTTGGCGGAAAAAGTCACAACTTTTTTTAGAAAATTTAATCAGCAACCCACGAGGGCCATGCATGAACACTTATCAACAGGGCGCGCCCTTCCACGACACCCACAGCAAGGTGATCGGCTACTTGCTGTGGATTTTCGGCTTTACCGGCTCGCACCGTTTCTATTACGGCAAGCCCATCACCGGGACGATCTGGTTCTTCACCTTCGGGCTGCTGGGCATTGGCTGGCTCATCGACCTGTTCCTGATCCCGGCCATGGATCGCGAAGCCGACCTGCGTTTCCACTCTGGCCGAATCGACTACAACATCGCCTGGATACTGCTGACGTTCCTGGGCATCTTCGGCCTGCACCGCCTTTATCAAGGCAAGTGGATCACCGCCATCATCTACTTCTGCACGGGCGGGTTGTTCCTGGTGGGCGTTCTGTATGACTTCTGGACGTTGAACGGGCAGGTGTCCGAGCGCAATGCCGGCCAGCGCTGACCGTTAGAAACGCTGGCGCGGCCTGGCCAGGCCGCGCCAGCCTGTGGCACTGACTGCTATTGGCGGGTCTGACGCTGTTGCAGCAGCAGGTTACTGAAGCCCGCGCCGGCCAATTGCTTCTGGGCGACGGTCAACTGCTCGCGGTTGCTGAACGGCCCGACCAGCACCCGGTACCAGGTTTCGTCCTTCACCGTGCCGGACTCCACTTTCACGCTCTGCCCCAGCAGGATGATCTGCGCGCGCACCTTGTCGGCATCGGCCTGCTTGCGGAACGAGCCTGCCTGGAGGAAGAACTGCGTGGTTGCCGCCGGCTTGATCACCGGAGGGGCGGGCGGTGGCGTCTGGCCCAGCAATGCAGCTTGGGCGCGTGCGGTGTCGATCTTGGCGGCCTCTGCCGGGGTCACTGGGGTGACCGGCTGGGCTGGCACAGGTGGCGTCTTCTCGGGCACTGCCTCAGGCGGCACGATGACTTCCGACTCCGGCAGCAAGGTGTAGAAGTCGTACTTGGGCTTTACCGGCTGTTGCGGCGTGGCCTGGGACGACTTCCCGGCTTCAACCGTCTTTTCGGTTTTCTGCTGTTCGGGCTTGGTGCGTTTGATATCGCCGCCACCGGGTTCGAGCTTCATCAGAAACACGATGAACGCACCGATGGTCAGGCCGACTGCCAGCCATACCCAGCCGGGCATGGGCTGCTTGGCGGGCGCCGTCTGACGACTGGCGCCACGTTTGGGGGCAGGTTTCTTCTTGGCAGCCACCTTACATGCGCTCCAGAGTTTCCAGGCCGAGCAGTTGCAGACCTTGCTTGAGGGTGCGCCCGGTCAGCGCTGCCAGACGCAGGCGGCTTTGTTGCTGCTCGGGCGTCTCGGCAGCCAGGATCGGGCAATTTTCATAGAAGCTGGAGAACAGGCCTGCCAGGTCGTACAGGTAGCTGCACAAGACGTGTGGCGTGCCCTTGTCGGCTACATTGTTGAGAATTTCCCCGAACTGGGCCAGGCGCGCGGCCAGGTCCTGCTCGTGAGGCGCTTGCAGCACGATAGTGCCTTCGACTTCGTCAAAGCCCTTGCCCAGCTTGCGGAACACCCCGGCCACACGGGTGTAGGCGTACAGCAGGTAGGGGGCCGTATTGCCTTCGAAGTTGAGCATCAACTCGAAGTTGAAGCTGTAGTCGCTGGTACGGTGCTTGGACAGGTCGGCATATTTCACCGCACCGATACCCACCACCTCACCGATGCGACGCAGGTCGTCTTCGGGCAGGCCTGGATTTTTTTCCTTCACCAGCGCATACGCACGGTCCTTGGCTTCGTTGAGCAGGTCGATCAACTTGACCGTGCCGCCGTCACGGGTCTTGAACGGGCGGCCGTCGGCGCCGTTCATGGTGCCAAAGCCCATGTGCTCCATCTGCATCGGGTGCCCGAGGAAGCCGGCGCGGCGAGCGACTTCGAATACCTGGTTGAAGTGCAGCGCCTGGCGTTGGTCGACGAAATAGAGGGCGCGGTCTGCCTTGAGCACATTGCTGCGGTAGCGCACCGCGGCAAGGTCCGTGGTCGCATACAGGTAGCCACCATCGGCCTTCTGCACGATCACGGGCAGCGGTTCGCCTTCGCTGTTCTTGAACTCCTCCAGGAACACGCACTGGGCACCCTGGTCTTCGACCAACAGGCCCTTGGCCTTGAGTTCGGCGACGACATTGGCCAGGTCATCGTTGTAGGCGCTTTCGCCCATGACGTCGGCCATGGTCAGCTTGACGTTGAGCAGTTCGTAGGTCTTCTGGCAGTGCGACAGCGAGATGTCCTTGAACCGTGTCCACAGGGCCAGGCAGTCAGGGTCACCCGCCTGCAGCTTGACCACCAACCCGCGCGCGCGCGTGGCGAAGGCTTCGGATTCGTCGAAGCGCTTCTTGGCCGCACGGTAGAAGTTTTCCAGGTCGGAGAGTTCGTCGCTGGTGATGGGGTTTTCTTCGAGGTATGCCAGCAGCATGCCGAACTGGGTGCCCCAGTCGCCTACGTGGTTCTGGCGGATCACCTGGTCACCCAGGAACTCGAGTACCCGCGCCACGCTGTCGCCAATGATGGTCGAGCGCAGGTGACCAACGTGCATTTCCTTGGCGAGGTTCGGGGCTGACAGGTCGACCACCACCTTCTGCGCAGGGCCAGCCTTGCGCGCGCCAAGCCGAGGATCATCAAGCGCTGCGTCCAGGCGGGCGGCCAATGCAGCGGTGTTCTGGAAGAAGTTCAGAAAGCCCGGACCTGCGATCTCGACCTTGCTGATGTCGGTGCTGGCCGGCAGGGCCTGGATCAGTTTTTCGGCCAGGTCACGCGGCTTCATGCCAGCCGGCTTGGCCAGCATCATGGCAATGTTGCTGGCGAAATCGCCGTGGGTCTTGTCCCTGGCGTTTTCCACCTGGATCGCCGGCGACAGCCCGTCAGGCAACACACCGTCGTTGACGAGTTGGGTGAGGGCTTGCTGGATCAGCTGGCGAATGGTGTCTTTCATAGGAATCTCTTTTCGACCGCAAGCGCGGCGGGCGCCTGGATGCGCTGGTGGAAAAACTGGGCATTATCCGTGGCTGGGCGCGCGTTGCCAACCTTTGGCAGGCACGTGCCCAGCCACGAGGCAACTTGAAAGCCTTCGCTGGGTCCTGATGCAGCCTCGCCGCGCGCGGCGTGGCGCTTCAAACGCGCCTTCAGTAAAGATCCACCGGGTCGACGTCCACCGACCAGCGTACCTGGCGCCCGCTTGGCAGTTGCTCCAGCACCAGTAGCCAGGCGCTGATGAGGCGGTGCAGAGGGGCACGGGTACTGGCCTGCAACAACAGTTGTGCGCGAAAGCGCCCCGCTCGGCGCTCCATGGGCGCCGGTACCGGGCCAAGCAGTTCGATGCCGGGCAGGCGCTGCTGCGCCATCAGGCGCTCGGCCGCTGTGCAGGCTTCATCCAGAAACGCCTCGGCCTGCCCCGGCTTGTGCGCTTCGGCGCGTAATAAGGCCAAGTGCGAAAAGGGCGGCAAACCGGCGGCGCGGCGTTCGTCGAGCGCCTGTTTGGCGAAGGCAAAATAGCCCTGCTCGGTCAGTTGAACCAGCAAAGGGTGGTCTGCCAAGTGCGTCTGGATGATGACCTTGCCGGGCTCTTCCGCCCGTCCTGCACGGCCAGCGACCTGTACGATCAATTGGGCCATGCGTTCACTGGCGCGGAAGTCCCCGGAAAACAGACCGCCATCGGCATCGAGAATGGCAACCAGCGTCACCCGGGGGAAGTGATGCCCTTTGGCGAGCATCTGCGTACCGACCAGCAGGCTTGGCTGGCCGCGTTGAATGGTTGTGAACAGTTGGTGCATCGCGTCCTTGCGCGAGGTGCTGTCGCGGTCCACGCGCAGCACGGGATAATCCGGGAACAACACCTTCAGGCGCTCTTCGGCGCGCTCGGTGCCGGCCCCGACAGGGCGCAGGTCCACGTGCTTGCATTGTGGGCAGTGATGCGGCAGCCGCTCGTCGTAGCCGCAGTGGTGGCAGCGCAGCACGCCGGAGCGCTGGTGGACCGTCATGCGCGCATCGCACCGCGGGCATTCGGACAGCCAGCCGCAATCGTGGCACAGCAGGGTTGGCGCGAAGCCACGGCGATTGAGGAACACCAGTACCTGCTGTCCCGCCTCCAGGGTCTGGCCAATGGCCTGCTGCAGCGGGCCGCTGATGCCGCTGTCCAGCGGCAGGCTTTTCACGTCCAGGCGCAACATGCGTGGTGCACGCGCAGCGCCTGCGCGCTGGGTCATGTGCAGCAGGCGGTAGCGGCCGCTCACGGCGTTGTGCAGGGTTTCCAGGGAGGGCGTGGCCGAGCCAAGCACGATCGGCACGTTCTCCTGATGCGCGCGCACCAGCGCCAGATCCCTGGCGTGGTAGCGCAGGCCCTCCTGCTGCTTATAAGAGCCGTCGTGTTCCTCGTCGATGATGATCAGGCCCGGGTTCTTCATGGGCGTGAACAAGGCCGAGCGTGTGCCGATGATGATGTCTGCCTCGCCGTCACGCGCCGCCAGCCAGGCATCGAGGCGCTCACGGTCGCTGACGTTCGAGTGCACGAGGGCAATACGGGCGTTGAAGCGCTGCTCGAAACGCGCCAGTGTCTGCGGCCCCAGGTTGATCTCCGGGATCAATACCAGGGCTTGCTTGCCTGCTTCGAGCGTCTCGCGAATCAGTTGCAGGTAAACCTCTGTCTTGCCGCTTCCTGTGACGCCCGCCAGCAGAAAAGCGCCGAACTGCCCGAAACCGCCGAGCACGGCATCGAAGGCATCACGCTGTTCTTCGTTCAGGGGCAATTCCGATTGGGCCAGCCAATGCTCACGCCGTTCGGCCGGGCGTTGGCGGCGTATTTCCACGCACACCAGCTCTTTGGCCAACAGCAGGTCGAGGCTGTCCTTGTTGAGGTTGAGCTTCGACAGCACGCTGTGGGCCACCCCATGCGGATGCTGAGCCAGGGTCTTGAGCGCATCGCGTTGGCGAGGTGCACGCGCGATGCGCGGGTCTTCAAGGCGAGCGCCTGGCGCTGCGTGCCAGAAACGTTCCTGGCGCATCTCGGCAGGTTCACCCTGACGCAGCAGCGTAGGAAGCGCCCAGCTCAAGGTGTCACCCAGGCTGTGCTGGTAGTACTGGGCGGTCCACAGGCACAGCTTGAACAGCGAGGCTGGAATGGGCGATACCGGGTCGAGCAGGGCGCTGGCGGGCTTGAGCTTGTCAGCCGGCACCTCGCTTTCGGCACATACTTCTACCAGGACACCAATCATCTCGCGCCGCCCGAACGGCACGCGCAGACGCATGCCAGGCATCCATGTCTGGTTCGCCATGCCGACCGGCGCCTTGTAGTCGAACAGGCGGCGCAGCGGGGAGGGCAGGGCAAGGCGCAGGATGACGTCGGGCACGCGAATGGTCTCGGGGGGCGTTTCAGAACTGGCGAGCCTAGCAGACGACGGTCGGTACAAGCGACAACTTGCGCTGGCGCCATGCTCTGGTATTATTTGCCGCCTAATTACGTGCGGTATTCAACAATTGGTGTTGGGTGGCGGCACGCAGCTCGAGGAAGTGACCATGAAAGCTGATATCCATCCGAATTACGAAGCAGTTGCTGTCACCTGCAGCTGCGGCAACAAATTCGAAACCCGTTCGACCCTGGGCGATACCCTGTCGATCGACGTTTGCAACCTGTGCCACCCTTTCTACACCGGTAAGCAGAAAGTCCTGGACACCGGCGGCCGCGTACAGAAGTTCGCCGATCGCTTCGGCATGTTCGGTACCAAGAAAGACTGATGCGCGTGGCGAATCCTTCGGGTTTCGCAGCGTTGCAGAGAAAAGCGCCCCTTGTGGGCGCTTTTTTTATGCTCGTTTGCTGGGCATCCCAGGCGCTGGCTTTCTGCCCGCCCCCGGCACGTGCGCAATGGGTCGCCGTACGGCATGTGGTCGATGGCGACACCGTGCGCTTGGTCGATGGCCGCAGTGTGCGTCTGATCGGGATCAATGCCCCCGAAATCGGCCGCAAAGGGCAAGCGGATGAACCCTTTGCCCAGGCTGCCCGAAAACGCTTGCAAGCATTGATCAAGGCCAGTGACGGGCGCGTTGGCTTGGTACGCGGTAAGGAAGCCAAAGACCGGTACGGTCGCACGCTGGCCCACCTGTACAGCCGTGAAGGGCGTAACTTTGAGGCGCAGCTGCTCAGCGAAGGCCTTGCATACCGCATTGCCTTCGCACCCAATACTGAGCTCAGCCGCTGCCAGCAAAGTGCCGAGTCAGTTGCGCGTCAGGCGGCTGTCGGTGTGTGGAAGCGCTCACCGGTGGTGCCCGCCCATGCAGTGCGCAAGCCAGGTTTTGCGCTGGTGTCAGGCCGCGTCACCGCCATCGAACGGAGCCGCGCGTGCATTCGAGTGACCCTCGACAGCGCCGTGACGCTTCATATACCCGCTCGTCTGCGCCGTGCATTCCCGACGGGTTTCTTCGATAACCTCAAGGGGCAAAAGGTCGAGGCCAGGGGTTGGATTCGCAGTGCATCACGTAAGGCTTCCTACACATCGGGTCAGCGACGCTGGCAGTTGACCCTTACAGACGTCAGCATGCTCGACCGTGTGCAGAGATAAAAGATGTAGACATTTCTACAGCAGATTGTACACACTGAAGCCTGCATGCCCCGTGGGTTGTAGCATAAAGTCTTAGGCTAGAGGCCTTGACACGAGTGACCGGCCAGTCTTGTGACGGCTGGACTCTTTGCGTATCCTCGGCGGTCCGTCAGAACAGCCAATAGCGGAATGCCCAACATGTCAGACCTGAAAACCGCCGCTCTCGAATATCACGCTCACCCTCGTCCAGGGAAACTGAGCGTCGAGCTCTCCAAGCCCACCGCCACCGCCCGTGACCTCGCCTTGGCTTACAGCCCAGGTGTGGCAGAGCCTGTGCGCGAGATCGGTCGTGATCCGGAGCTGGCCTACAAGTACACCGGCAAAGGCAACCTGGTTGCCGTGATTTCCGATGGTACTGCCATTCTCGGTCTTGGCGATCTGGGTCCGCTGGCGTCCAAGCCTGTCATGGAAGGCAAGGGTGTTCTGTTCAAGCGTTTCGCCGGTATCGACGTGTTCGACATCGAAGTCGAGTCCGAGAGCCCGCAAGCCTTCATCGATACCGTACGCCGCATTTCGATCACCTTCGGTGGCATCAACCTTGAAGACATCAAGGCGCCAGAGTGCTTCGAGATCGAACGCACCCTGATCGAGCAGTGCGACATTCCGGTCTTCCACGATGACCAGCACGGCACCGCCATCGTTACGGCCGCCGGCATGATCAACGCCTTGGAAATCGCCGGCAAGACCCTCGAAGACGCCAAGATCGTCTGCCTGGGCGCTGGTGCAGCGGCCATTTCCTGCATGAAGCTGCTGGTCAGCATGGGTGCCAAGGTCGAGAACATCTTCATGATCGACCGCAGCGGCGTTATCCACGCTGGCCGTGACGACCTGAACCAGTACAAGGCGCAGTTCGCGCACGCGACCGACAAACGTACCCTGGCCGATGCCCTTGAAGGGGCTGACGTGTTCGTGGGCCTGTCCGGTCCGAACCTGTTGAGCGCTGAAGGCCTGAAGTCGATGGCCGCCAACCCGATCGTGTTCGCCTGCTCGAACCCCGATCCCGAGATCGCCCCTGAGTTGGCCCATGCCACGCGCGACGACGTGATCATGGCCACTGGTCGTTCCGACTATCCGAACCAGGTCAACAACGTACTGGGCTTCCCGTTCATCTTCCGCGGCGCGCTGGACGTTCGAGCCAAGCGTATCAACGAAGAAATGAAGATCGCCGCTGCCATCGCCTTGAAAGACCTGGCCAAGCAGCCGGTTCCCAAGGAAGTGTGCGAAGCCTACGGTGTGGATGGCCTGGAATTCGGCCGTGAGTACATCATTCCCAAGCCGCTGGATGCACGCCTGATCACAGTCGTCTCCGACGCCGTGGCCAAGGCTGCCATCGAGTCGGGCGTCGCTACGCTGCCGTATCCGAAGCATTACCCGCTCAAGAACGTTGACGACGTGTTCAACGGCTGATCGTCGTTCTGCACTAACCAACCCGGCTGTCATGGCCTGATGCTGTATATGTGGGGCTGCTTCGCAGCCCATCGCGGCACAAGGCCGCTTCTACATTGATCGCGTGAAGTCTGAGTTGACGGTTTCGCGAAACTTTGTAGGAGCGGCCTTGTGCCGCGATGGGCCGCGAAGCGGCCCCAACGATATCAAGACAGCATCGAGCCATGACTGCCGGGTTTTATAATGGCTGTAAAACGAAGGGTTCGCGGGAAATCGCCGGCATCGCGCCGTAATGCCAGGGCCGCGTTGCAGCCCTGTCAGGGTTCCGGTTGGATATCAGAAGAGATCCATTGGCGTTGCTTCATCGGCTGGAAGCGGGCTACCCGGTGCAGTCCCGTTACCCAGTTCATCCACCGAGGGTGGAGAGTCCTCCGCCTTGAACAGCTCGAAATAGGCATTGGGCGTACTTGCCGAGGCAGCACGGCCACTGACCGGATCGACCCGCAGGCTCAGGATGCCTTCAGGCTGCGCAGGCGGGTGCTCCGGCCGGCCTTGCAGGGCAGGGCCCATGAAGCCCATCCAGATCGGCAGTGCGGCAGTGCCACCGTATTCCCGACGACCCAGGGTTTCGGGCTGATCGAAACCAACCCATACCGTGGTCACGTAGTCGGCGTTGTAGCCAGAGAACCAGGCATCCTTGGACTCGTTGGTGGTACCGGTCTTGCCTGCCAGGTCGGTGCGTCCCAGTGCCAGGGCTCGGCGGCCCGTACCGCGTTTGATGACGTCCTGCAGCATGCTGGTGAGGATGTAGGTGGTACGGCCGTCGATGATGCGCTCGGCCACTGCCGGGGCTTGGGGTGCGGGCGTCTGATCGAACGAGCCGGCGGGCTCACCTGGAACCTGCCCAGTGCTGATGGGCTGCTCGGGAGCGGCCAGCCCGGCGTTGTCTTCCGAACCCTGGGGAACGCGCGGCGGGTTGGCCGTGAACAGCGTCTCGCCATTGCGGCTCTCGATACGGTCGATCAGGTAGGGCGAGATTTTGTAGCCGCCATTGGCGAACGTACTCCAGCCGGTGGCGATTTCCATCGGCGTCAGGGTGGCGGTACCCAGTGCCAGCGACAGGTTACGGGGCAGGTCCTGCTTGTTGAAACCGAATTTGGCGATGTAGTCGATGGTGCGGTCGATGCCCATGGCCTGCAGCAACCGGATCGAAACTAGGTTACGTGACTTGTACAGGGCTTCGCGCATGCGAATCGGGCCGAGGAACGTATTGGTGTCGTTCTTGGGGCGCCAGACCTTGTCCACCGACTCGTCGACGAACACGATCGGCGCGTCGTTGACCAGGCTGGAAGCGGTGTAGCCGCTGTCGAGCGCTGCGCTGTAGATGAAGGGCTTGAAACTCGAACCAGGCTGGCGCTTGGCCTGCATGGCACGGTTATAGTTGCTCTGCTCGAACGAGAAGCCGCCGACCAGTGCACGGATGGCGCCGCTGGTCGGGTCCAGGGTGACGAGTGCGCTCTGGGCACTAGGCACCTGGCTGAATTTCAATGACCCGTCATCCAGGCGTTGTAGGCGCACCAGGTCGCCGACCTGGGCAACGTCTGCCGGCGACTGAGGCGCACGGCCCTGGGCATTGGTGTTGATGAACGGACGTGCCCACTTCATGGTGTCCCAGGCCACGGTCTGTTCCTTGCCGTTGCGGGTCAGCACCTGAAGGCCGGTCTTCTCGACGCGGGTAACGATGGCCGGTTCCAGTCCACCCAGTGTGCGCTGCTTGGCCAGTTCGTGGGTCCAGGCCGCCACGGTGCGCCCAGGGAAACGTGCCTCGGGGCCGCGGTAGCCATGGCGCTGGTCGTAGTCGGTCAAACCCTTGAGCACCGCCTTGTTGGCGATTTCCTGGGTGTCGCTGGGTACAGTGGTGGTCACGCGCAAGCCTTCGGTGTAGGCGTCGCTGCCGTAGCGGCCGACCATTTCGGCGCGGGCCATTTCGGCGACGAAGGGCGCATTCACCTCCGGCGTGGGCACGTGATAGCGGGCGTTCAGCGGTTCGGCCAGGGCGGCCTGGTAGCTGGCCTCGTCGATCTTGCCGAGCTTGTACATGCGGCCCAGGATCCAGTCACGGCGCTCCTTGGCGCGGACCGGGTTGGCCAGCGGGTTGAAGCGTGACGGCGCCTTGGGCAGGCCCGCGATCATCGCCATCTGCGCCAGGCTCACGTCACGGATCGACTTGCCGTAGTAAACCTGGGCGGCGGCATCGATGCCGTACGCACGGTTGCCCAGGTAGATCTTGTTCACGTACAGCTCGAGAATTTCGTCCTTGGTCAGCTCGCGCTCGATCTGCAGCGCCAGCAGAATCTCGTTGGTCTTGCGCGAGAAACTGCGTTCGCTGGTCAGGAAGAAGTTCTTCGCCACCTGCATGGTGATAGTGCTGCCACCGGTCTGGATATGGCCGGTCTTGACCAGCTGTGTGGCCGCGCGCATCAGGCTGCTGGGGTCGACGCCATAGTGGTTGAGGAAATTGTCGTCCTCGGCGGACAGAAGTGCCTGAATGAACTGTGGCGGAATCTCCGAGAAGCGGATCGGGGAACGGCGCATTTCGCCAAATTCGGCGATCAGCTTACCGTCGCTGCTGAACACCTTGAGGGGGATCTGCAACTGGATGCTTCTGAGCGAATCGACCGAAGGCAGGTTGGGGCTAAGATACAGAAACGCACCGCTCACACCGAGTACGAGCGCGCAGATGGCTGCGACGGAAGACCACCAGAAGAACTTAAGCAGACGTATCAAGGCTTTTCGGTGTCCAGGTTGTGAATGGATTGCACGCAGGTCCGGCGGGCCGGAAAACGCCGGGCATTATAAGCATTTTTCGCCACGCCGGGGTTACCGCCCGGGCTGCTCGTCGTTTGGCGGCGGCCGGATTCAGGGAACGCCCCGGGGGGTATCGAGCGCAGGGAGGCTGCGATGCTTGGACGCTTTAGCAGGGATGCCGGTTCATTTACAGGGATTGAAATCGTCGAGAATGCGGTGCGGGTGGTTCAATTGCGCAAGCGCAAGCGGCGCTTTGAGGTGCTGTGCCAGGCACAGGAATCCTACCGACAGCCAGCGGCCACCACCTGGATGGCCCAGCCAGCACATGCTGCAGCGGCGCTGCGGCGCGCCTTCGAACGTCACGGTTTACGCCAGCATCGAGTGGCCATGGCGCTGCCAGCCGACCAGGTGATCTGCAAGCCGTGCCGCCTGCCGCACCAGGCTTGTGAGGAACAGATCGAAGCGCAGTTGCTCGCCGAGGCCGAGCGGCTACTGCCTTTTGCACTGGATGACTTGGCCATGGATTTCCATGTGCTGGGTCCCAGCCTTGATGAGCCGAACAGTATCGACGTGATGGTGGCGGCTTGCCGGCAAAGCACGCTGGCACTGGTGCAATCGATGGTGACGCAAGCGGGGCTGCAATTGGAAGCCGTCGAGGTCGACACAATCGCCCTTGCCCGCCTGTTACCGCTTGCATTTTCGGATCAGGCCGCCTTGTTGCGGATCGATCGGCAAAACATTGTGCTGCATCGCTGGCAACCCCAGGGCGTCTGCCAGCGATGGGAGTGGACGGCGACTGAACCCCTGCTGCCGGGCGAGTTGCCAGAGCGGGCTGCCGCGGCGCTCGTGTCGCAGAGCCTGCCGGCAGACCTGTGGGTGTCAAGCGGTGCGTGCATGACCCATCGGCACCTGCAAGCGATGAGCGAAAGGCTCAACGTACGTTGCCGGCCGTTGCCTGCACCCGGCGGGCTCGAATGTCTCGGCGGCCCCATGCTGCTTGCCAGCACGCTGGCGGCAGGAGGGTTGCGGGCATGATCCGGTTCAACCTGCTGCCTTGGCGCGAGCGGCAGCGGCAAGCAGCCATTCGGCGCTTTCGCAACCAGCTGTTGGCAAGCGCATTGGCGGCCCTGTGCGCCGTGACAACGATCGATCAGCTGGCGCGTCAACGGGCCCACTTGCAGGCGGCCGATAACAAGCAGCGAGCGGCTGAATTGGCGGTCCTGATTGAGCCCGCAGCGTCCAGGGCACAGCTGCAGGATCAGCACGCCGCGTCGTCGGGCCAGCTTTCCCGGTTTGAGACGCTGCGCGCTGAGCAGCGCATCCTGGAGGGGTTGTTCACGGACCTTGAGCGCGCCCTGCCAACTACTGTGCAGTTGTTGGGCCTGCAATTTGAAGCCAGCCACTTGCAGATAACGGGCCTGGCTCCCTCTGGCGCTGTGATCGCCCAGTTCATGCGGGACCTGGGTCGCTCGGGCGTGTTGATCGACCTGCAACTCAAGCAGATCAAAAGCCTGCCCCGTGCCGATCAGTTCCTGCTGACAGCACGCGTCGCGGCGTCCTGGTCATGAAACTGCAGGCGGCCTTTGAGCGCGCGTCGGCGTTCGGGCAGTCCGTGCGGGCCAAGCGCATGGCGCCGGTGCTGCTGGCCTGTTGTCTGTTCGCCTTGGGCTGCGCGATACGCCTGCCAGCAGCGCTGCAGCAAATGGACCGGGAGCAGGCCAGGGCCCAGGCGCTGGATGAGCGGCAATCGGCCTTGAATGCAGAGCGCGCGGGGCTCGACAGCCTACGTGCCGCTGTGGCTGAGGCCGAGCAACGCCTGCAGGTGGCCCTGTGGAACATGGCCGCCGGCCAGGACATGAGCGACCTGGTGGATCACATCGCGGCGTTGGGCCGCGCCCACGGCTTGCTCATCGAGCTGCTGCGGGTGCAAGAGGCGCAAACCCACGGTGATTACCAACAGGTGCCGCTGGAGCTGCGGGTCAAAGGCGAGTATGCCGGCATGCGGCAATGGTTGTTCGAGTGGCTTGGCCAGGCTCGGCTGCTGCGCACTGGCGACATGAGCCTGGAACCTGTCACCGGGCAGCCTGGCATGGTGCAACTGCGGCTGCAGGTCGATGCCTTCCAGGCAACCGTCCCAACGCTGCCGGCACAGGCATTGGCCCAGCTGCCGGCACGCATGCCCGTGGCAGCACCGCACGTCGACCCATTCAGGCCGCAGCAGGACCAACTGCCTGATCGCGGGCTGGCAAGCGTGCCGCTGTCGCAGGTGCGCATGGTTGGCAGCCTGTCGCGGGCACAGGCTCACGAAGCGCTGTTGATGGCAGCCGGTAGGGTTCATCGGGTAAGCCTGGGTGACCGGGTCGGGCGCGATCAAGGGGTCGTTGCGCATATCGATCCGGGTCAGGTGGAAATTCGCGAACACTGGTTCATGGACGGTGCATGGCACGAGCGCGTTGCGTTTATCTCTATGGCAACACCTGCGGGCAAGGAGGCCCTGATCCTGGATGAGCAAGACATGGAAATGGCTACTCGCAACCCTGCTGTTGCCGTTGACGGCAATGGCCGCCCCCTACCAGGGTGAACGGCTGTCACTGAATTTTCAGGATGTCGAGGTACGCGCCGTGCTGCAGGTGCTTGCCGACCATGCCGGTATCAACCTGGTCGCCAGCGACGACGTCCAAGGGAGCGTCACCTTGCGGCTGGAAGATGTCCCCTGGGATCAAGCGATCGACCTGGTATTGCGCAGCAAGGGCCTGGGTCGACGCCAGGAAGGCAATGTACTGCTGATCGCACCGCTTTCGACCCTGAGCGCGCAGTCGTTCGAGGACACCGCAAATTCACTCGACGTACAACAACAGCCCATGCGTCGAGAACTGATGCGTATCCACTATGCCAAGGCCGCAGATTTGTCCGAGCTGTTGTTGGCGAGCCTGTCTGAGGACGGCATCCTTGCCGGCAGGGGCAGTCTGGGTGTGGATGAGCGTACCAACACGCTGGTGGTCCACCAGCCGGCGAATCGACTTGCCGAGATTCGACAACTGATTGCCCAGTTGGATGTGCCCGTGCGTCAGGTCGCGATCGAAGCCCGTATCGTGGAGGCCAACGTCGACTACCAGAAAGGACTGGGGGTGCGATGGGGCGGCGACCTTTACAGCGCCGTGCCGAGACCGGGCAAGGACCTGTTCGTAGACCTGGGCGTCGAGCGAGGCAGCAGCAGCCTTGGCGTCGGTCTGTTGCGCGGCGACGTGCTCCTTGATCTTGAGCTCAGCGCCATGGAAAAGAGCGGTGAGGGCGAGATCATCTCGCAGCCCAAGGTAGTGACCGCTGACAAGGAGACGGCGCGGATACTCAAAGGTACCGAGGTGCCTTACCAGCAGTCCAACAAGAACGGCGCGACAACCGTAACGTTTCGCGAGGCTTCGCTTTCACTGGAAGTAACGCCGCAGATCACGCCCGATGACAGTGTCGTCATGACCGTGAGAGTGACCAAGGACGAACCTGACTACGTCAATGCCCTGAATGACGTCCCGCCCATTCGCAAGAACGAGGTCAATGCCAAGGTCAGGGTCGAGAACGGGCAGACGATCGTGATCGGAGGCGTCTACTCGACCACGCAAAACAATGTGGTGGACAAGGTGCCATTTCTTGGCGATCTGCCGTATGTTGGACGGCTGTTTCGACGCGATGTACTACAAGAGAAAAAATCCGAGCTGCTGGTCTTCCTGACTCCGCGTATCATGAGTGACCAGACGATTGCTGTGAGTCGTTGATTCTGTGCGAAATTTGATACTTGTGGGGCCCATGGGTGCTGGTAAAAGCACCATCGGGCGCCTATTGGCCAAAGAGCTGCGCCTGCCATTCAGGGATTCCGACAAGGAAATCGAACTGAGGTGCGGCGCCAACATCCCGTGGATCTTCGACAAGGAAGGCGAGCCGGGTTTCCGTGACCGCGAGCAGGCCATGATCGCCGAGTTGTGCAGCCTCGATGGCGTGGTCGTTGCTACCGGCGGCGGGGCTGTCATGCGCGAGGCCAATCGCCGCGCGCTGCACCAGGGCGGCCGGGTGATCTACCTGCATGCCTCGGTCGAGCAGCAGGTCGGCCGCACCGCTCGGGATCGCAACCGGCCATTGCTGCGTACCGCCAACCCGGAGGCGACCCTGCGCGCCTTGCTCGAAACCCGAGACCCGCTTTACCGTGAAATTGCCGATCTGGTGGTGCAAACCGACGAGCGGCCACCGCGGATGGTAGTGATCGACATTCTCGAGCGCCTGCAGCAGTTGCCGCCCCGCTAACCCGGGACTATTCTCGGCCTCCTGCGCCAAGGCGAGGTTCAACGATACCGCGTGGCTTGCCTGCCAAAGGCGCCGTGCACCAGCTCATTGTGGGGATACATGCAGACACTGAAGGTCGACCTGGGCGAGCGCAGCTACCCGATCTACATTGGCGAAGGCCTGCTTGACCAGCCTGAGTGGCTGACGCCGCATATCGCGGGCCGTCAGGTTGCCATCGTTTCCAATGAAACTGTGGCGCCGCTCTATCTGGAGCGCCTGAGCAGGACCTTGGGGGCTTATAGCGTACTGCCGGTGGTACTGCCTGACGGTGAGGCCCACAAGAACTGGGAAACGTTGCAGCTGATCTTCGATGGCCTGCTGACGGCCCGCCACGATCGGCGCACTACCGTCGTGGCCCTCGGTGGCGGCGTAATCGGCGACATGGCCGGTTTTGCCGCGGCGTGCTATCAGCGCGGTGTGGATTTCATCCAGGTGCCCACCACCCTGCTGTCGCAGGTGGATTCGTCGGTTGGCGGCAAGACCGGCATCAATCACCCACTGGGCAAGAACATGGTCGGCGCGTTCTACCAGCCCAATGCCGTGGTGATCGACACCATGACACTCGGGACCCTGCCAGCCCGTGAGCTGTCTGCCGGGCTGGCCGAAGTCATCAAGTACGGTTTGATCTGTGACAAGCCTTTCATGGCCTGGCTCGAAGAAAATATGCCGGCGCTGCGCAGTCTTGACCCAGTAGCGTTGACCGAAGCCATCCGTCGCTCGTGCGCGGCCAAGGCAGCCGTCGTAGGGGCTGACGAGCGCGAGTCGGGTGTTCGGGCCACGCTCAATCTTGGCCATACCTTCGGCCACGCCATCGAAACCCATATGGGCTATGGCGTCTGGCTGCATGGCGAAGCCGTGGCAGCAGGTACGGCCATGGCGCTGGAGATGTCCATGCGGCTAGGCTGGATCACCCAGGCCGAACGCGACCGCAGCATTGGCTTGCTGCTGGAAGCAGGCTTGCCGGTGGTGCCCCCACAGGAAATGACCCCGGCGCATTTCATGGAACACATGGCGGTCGACAAGAAGGTGCTGGACGGCCGTCTGCGCTTGGTGCTGCTGCGCCAGCTAGGCGAGGCCGTGGTCACCGACGACTATCCCAATGAGATTCTTCAGGCCACGCTGTCGGCGGATTACCGCGCGATCGTGGCCCAGCTTTGAGGTTGTGACAGCGCAATGACCAGTTTGCACGCCGATGAGGCCTTTCTCGACCATTACCAACTGAGCCACGACCCGTTCGCACCACGCGTACCGGGCTTCAAGTTCTTCCCCGCCCAGCGCAAGCCGGTCCTGGCACAGCTGCACCACCTGGCCCGCTACAGCCACCTGATGCTGGTGGTCACCGGGCCTCTGGGCAGCGGCAAGACCCTGCTGCGCCAGGCGCTGGCGGCCAGCACCAACAAGCAGTCGGTGCAGAGCGTCGTGGTGTCGGCCCGCAGTGCCGGCGATGCTGCCAGTATTCTCGGCCAGATCGCGCAATACCTGGATGTGGCCGAGCCGCAGGTGCAGAGCATCTTGTCCAAGATGGTGCAACTGGCCCTGACTGGCCAGGAAGTGTATCTGCTGGTGGACGATGCGGAACAACTGGACGAGTCGGCACTCCAAGCGTTGCTGGAATTGGCGGCAGGCGTTCCCGAAGGGCGTCCGCATGTCTTCCTGTTCGGTGAGCCATCGCTGATTGCAGGGCTCGATGAGTTGAATATCGAGGAAGAACGCTTCCACATCATCGAACTTGCGCCGTACAGCGAGGATGAAACCCGCGAGTACCTCGAACAGCGCCTGGTGGGTGCCGGCCGGGGTATCGAGGTGTTCAGCCGGGAGCAGATCGCCGATATCCATGAAAATGCCGATGGGTGGCCTGGCACTATCAACCAGGTTGCCCGCGACACTCTGATCGAAGCCATGATCGCCAGCCGCACGACGGCAAAGCGACCAGCCATGGGGTTCAAGATGCCTAAAAAACACGTACTCGCGCTATCCGCCGTGGTCGTCGTCGCCGTGGCCGCGGCGGTGTTGATGCCCCGCAAGGGCGACAAGGCCCCTGAAGATGCACCCGCAGCCCAAGCCCAGTTGCCCCTTGGCGACGGCAATTCCAGCGCGGCAATCGAGTTCTCCGGCTCGTCCCAGCCCAAGCCCCTGCCGTTGGGTGGGCAGTCGCAACCGGTGATGCGTGAACCGTTGGCCCAGGCAGCAGGCATGGGCGAGGGCGAAGAGGGCAGCCCGGCGGGTGATACAGCGCTGCAACCGGGCAATCCGCCACCCACGGTCACCACCATCGCACCGCCACAGGGCGTGTCTGCAGGCCCAGCGCCGGCGCCTGCCCAACCGGTTACCTCCACGCCCAAGCCGGCGGTCACGCAACAGCCCAAGCAAACCACGCCGGCCAAGCCTGAGCCTGCACCTACCCAGGTGGCGGTGGCCAAGCCCGCGCCCAAGGCTGCCGAGAAACCTGCTGAAAAATCAGCGTCAGGTGGCAGCGGCAACAGCGCCTGGTACACCGGCCAGAAGCCGGGCAACTACGTGGTGCAGATTCTGGGGACCAGCTCCGAAGCGTCGGCCCAGGCCTTTGTGAAAGCCCAAGGTGGCGACTATCGCTACTTCCGCAAGTCCCTGCAGGGCAAGCCGCTGTACGTGGTCACCTACGGCAACTTCGCCAACCGCGATGCAGCGGTGGCCGCCATCAAGAACTTGCCAGCGAAGGTCCAGGCTGGTAAACCTTGGCCACGTACTGTCGCCAGCGTCCAACAAGAGCTGGCTTCGGCCCGCTGATACCTTCCGGGCAGCATCACCCCGCTGCCCTGTAGCCAAGCGAATTCTGGTTTTCGTCTAGCCTGCTGCGCCCAAGCGCGGCAGGCTTTTCTGTCCCGGGCTGTCGGCCACAAGCCACCCACGCAGCTCTGGCTGAATCGCTTCAGAGTCCAGTGAAGTCGCCACCTGGTTGGCGGCATCAATACATTCAAAAATGCGACATAAATTTTCAATGGTGAGACATGAAAATTTGTGAGTGTCGCTGTCGCTGTGCAACAATGGTTTTCCATGGCCACCGCAAAAAAGCTGGCGTTTGATCGGCGTGGATGGTAAGTGGTTGTTAAAAAAAGAGATTTGCCTCCGTTGAGGGGTGAACCTGGTGAGAATGTGTCTATGAAAACAGGTCTGTACAATCCCGAAGAATTCAAGAACAACTGTGGTTTCGGCCTGATCGCCC
>NZ_JBJJMO010000033.1:0-48118 GCF_046231935.1 Pseudomonas sp. KCJK9111
CGCAGGTAGGGGTTTTGTCTTTGGGCGTCAAAATTTTTTCAAGCCTGCCTGTCGCTCAAGGAACCCCTCCCTGTTCGTCAGGAGCCCGCATTTTGATCGCCCGGCCATTCGAAGCCGTATCTCCAGCCTATGCCGCCCTCCATAAGATCACTAGAATAACCCCACGCACTTACTCAGAAGCGTCCTATGTCCAACCCCGTCGAGCCAGAAAAGCTGGCTGATCTGCCACTCGAAGACTTGGTCGCATGCCATGAATGCGATCTACTCTTGCGCAAACCTGTGATCCACCCCGGTGAAAAAGCGCTTTGCCCACGCTGCGGCTACGAGCTCTATGCGCACCGGCATAACGTGGTCAATCGCAGCCTGGCGTTGGTGCTGACGGCGCTCGCGCTGTTCATCCCAGCCAATTTCCTGCCAATCATGCAGTTGCATCTGCTAGGCCAGACATCGGACGACACCGTCTGGAGCGGCGTTCTGGGGTTGTACGATTCGGGCATGCAGGGGGTGGCCATCGTGGTTTTCCTGTGCAGCATGGCGATACCGCTGGCAAAACTGATGTGTCAGCTGGTCGTTTTGCTGGCGATTCGGCTTAACACCGGGCGCAGGCTAGGGTTGTTGCTGTACAGGACCTATCACCACTTGCGTGACTGGGGCATGCTCGAGGTCTACTTCATGGGCGTGCTCGTGGCTATCGTCAAATTGGTGGACCTGGCAGAACTTACCGTAGGGGTTGGGCTGTTCTGCTTCATCAGCCTGCTGTTGATTCAGGTCTGGCTGGAGGTCGTCATGTCACCGCACCAGGTCTGGAGTGCATTATCGGGGGAGGACCCGCATGCGGGCGATTGATGCAGGTATCGTTGTCTGCAACGAGTGTCATGAACTGAACAGGCAAGCCACAGGCGACGCATCCCAAACCTGCACGCGGTGCGGTGCCAGGGTGCATCCGCGTCGACCGAACAGCATCATGCGCACCTGGGCGCTGCTCATCGCTGCCTCCATTCTTTATATTCCGGCCAACGTGCTGCCGATCATGACCGTCAGCTCATTCGGTCAAGGCACGCCCGACACCATCATGTCGGGCGTCATTGCCCTGCTCAAGCACGGCATGGTACCGATTGCGGCCGTGGTATTTACGGCCAGTATCCTCGTGCCTACGTTCAAGCTGGTGGGGATCGGCCTGCTGTTGTATTCCGTGCAGCGCAGGCAGCCCCTGTCGGCGCGTCAACGGATCTGGATGTACCGTTTCATCGAATTCATAGGACGTTGGTCCATGCTCGACATATTCGTCATCGCCATTCTGGTGGCAGTGGTGAATTTCGGCAGGATAGCCAATGTCGAAGCCAATCTGGGCGCTGTCGCCTTCGCAACTGTGGTGATCCTGACAATGCTTGCTGCTTTGACTTTCGATCCCCGACTGATTTGGGATAACACGGAGTCGGATGACGACCATGAGTGACCTGCCAACGGCTAAAACCCGCCCTGCCTCCAATTGGTCGGCCATCTGGATCCTGCCCCTGATCGCGCTGATGATCGGAGGCTGGCTCGCATGGCAGGCCTACCGTGAGGCTGGCGTGCAGATCGAGGTGCGTTTCGAGTCGGGCGAAGGCATCGTCGCCAACAAGACCGAAGTCATCTACAAAGGCATGCCGGTCGGCAAGGTCAAGAGCCTGGTGCTGGATGCAGAGGGCGAGAATCAGGGTGTCATCGCTACCATCGAGATGAACCAGGCGGCCGAAGGGCATCTGAACAAGGGCACGCGTTTCTGGCTGGTCAAGCCGAGCGTCAGCCTGGCAGGCATATCCGGCCTCGAGACGTTGGTGTCTGGTAACTACATTGCCGTCAGCCCTGGAGAAGGGGAGCCCACCAAGCGGTTCACCGCGCTCAAGGTGGCACCGCCCCTGTCGGATTCCGAGCCTGGTTTGCACCTGACCCTCAAGGCCGAGCGCCTGGGGTCGCTCAATAAAGACAGCCCGATCTTCTACAAGCAAATCCAGGTCGGCCGCGTGAAGAGTTACCGGCTTTCCGAAGACCAGAGCACGGTCGAGGTGAAGATTTTCATTGAGCCGGCCTATGCGAGTCTGGTGCGCAAGCACACGCGCTTCTGGAACGCCAGCGGCGTCAGCATCGATGCCTCTCTGTCGGGGGTCAAGGTGCGCAGTGAGTCGCTGTCGAGTATCGTCGCCGGCGGCATCGCCTTTGCCACGCCAGAGCACCGCAAGGACAGCCCGCCCACTGACCCAAGCCTGCCATTTCGCCTGTACGAGGACTTCGATGCGGCCCAGGCCGGTATTCGGGTAAAGGTAAAGCTGAGCGACTACGAGGGCTTGCAGGCAGGCCGTACGCCCGTCATGTACAAAGGTATCCAGGTGGGCTCTCTCAAGACCCTGAAAATGGAAGACAACCTTTCCAGCGCCACCGCCGAGCTGACGCTGGACCCATTGACCGAAGACTACCTGGTTGATGGCACCCAGTTCTGGGTGGTCAAGCCTTCCATTTCCCTGGCGGGCATCACGGGCTTGGAAGCGCTGGTCAAGGGTAACTACATTGCCATCCGCCCTGGTGAGAAAGGCGCTCGCCCTGAGCGCGAGTTCGAAGCGCGCGCCAAGGCGCCGCCGTTGGACCTGAAGGCGCCGGGCCTGCACATGGTGCTGTTCGCAGATACCCTGGGCTCCCTGGAAGTAGGTAGCCCGGTAACCTTCAAGCAGGTGAAGGTAGGTAGCGTGCAAAGCTATCAGTTCGCCCGTGACAGCAACCGCATTCTGATCGGTGTGCACATCGAGAAAGAATACGAAAAACTGGTAAACGGCTCGACACGGTTCTGGAACGCCAGTGGTATCACCCTCACCGGTGGCCTGTCTGGCATCAAGATCAAGAGTGAGTCCCTGCAGACCTTGATGGCAGGCGGCATTGCCTTCGACACGCCACGGCCTAATGTGCCGCTAAAGCGCCATATCCCGCGTTTCCGCTTGCATGAGAGCCAGGAGGCAGCCAATCGTGCCGGTACCCTTATCACGATCCGCGTGGAGCGTGCCGATGGGCTCAAGCCAGGCACCGCCATCCGCTTCCGGGGGCTGGATGTGGGCAGTGTAGAAAGTGTGGACCTTACCAAGGACATGCAGGCAGTGCTGTTGAAGGCGCGTATTACCGAAGCGGCAGAGCGCATTGCCCGTGCCGGCACTCAGTTTTGGGTGGTCAAGCCATCCTTCGGCCTGGTGCGCACCGAAAACCTCGACACGCTGGTAGGCGGGCAGTACCTGGAGGTACAGCCTGCGGTCAAGGACAGGGGCCCTCAGCGTGACTTCATCGCACTGGCCGAAGCGCCCGAGGTTGCGGGGCCCGAAGTGGGTTTACCAGTGACCCTCAGCGCACCTCGGCTAGGCTCCATCAAGCCCGGTGTGCCCGTGACATTCCGCGAGGTGGCGGTGGGCAAGGTGACCGATGTCGAACTGGGGCAGAGTGCCGACAGGGTGTTGATCCACATTCTGATCGAGCCACGTTATGCCAGCCTGGTACGTAGCGGCAGCCGCTTCTGGAACAGCAGCGGCTTCGGCTTCGATTGGGGCTTGTTCAAGGGCGCCACTGTGCGCACGGAGTCGCTGGAAACACTGATCGATGGCGGTATCGCCTTCGCCACGCCCGAGGGTGAACGCATGGGCACCCCGGCTCGGCCAAGGCAAACCTTTCCGCTGTTCGAAAAAGCCGAAGACGAATGGCTGCAGTGGGCACCCAAGATCCAGATCGCCAAGTGATACAGGGCAGGGCCGCCATGCGGCCCTGCAACTTTTCAGAGCGTGCGTTGAGCCGCGAACCGGGAAACTCACAAAACGCAGGCATAAAAAAACCGACCCTGAGGTCGGTTTTTTGACTAGCGCGTCGCTTAGGCAGCTGCAGCTTCTTTCAGCGCCTTGATGTGGCCATTCAGACGGCCTTTGTGACGAGCAGCCTTGTTCTTGTGGATGATACCTTTGTCGGCCATACGGTCGATTACAGGTACAGCCAGAACGTAAGCGGCTTGCGCTTTTTCGGCGTCTTTTGCGTCAATGGCTTTAACTACATTCTTGATGTAGGTGCGGACCATGGAACGCAGGCTGGCGTTGTGGCTGCGACGCTTCTCAGCCTGTTTTGCACGTTTCTTGGCGGAAGGTGAGTTGGCCACCGTCGAGCTCCTCGAAAGACTTTAGGTAAATAGCAAACAAAATAGGCCGCGAATCATGCCGATCAGTCGGACGGATGTCAAGGCCACTTGCAAGGTTCCGCCGAGCGGTGCGCTAACAAGCGGGAAAGATTCCTTTCTGCTGCGCGACCTGTACACTCGGGAATTTTTGGCTCCCCTGCGAAGGCGCGGGAGTATCGCACATTCGGGCGCGCTCTGGCAGCGTCCTCTGTCATTGGCGTGAATCTTTTCGATGAACCTGCTCAAATCCCTGGCTGCGGTAAGCTCGATCACCATGATTTCGCGGGTGCTGGGCTTTGTCCGCGACACCATCCTGGCGCGTATTTTCGGCGCCGGCGTTGCCACCGATGCCTTCTTCATTGCATTCAAGCTACCCAACCTGCTGCGCCGCATCTTTGCCGAAGGGGCGTTCTCCCAGGCATTCGTGCCCATTCTTGCCGAATACAAAAGCCAGCAGGGCGAAGAGGCCACGCGTACTTTCGTGGCCTACGTCAGCGGCTTGCTGACGCTGGTACTGGCCGTTGTGACCGGCATCGGCATACTGGTCGCACCCTGGGTGGTGTGGGCCACGGCGCCTGGTTTCGTCGACAACGCCGAGAAATATCAGCTCACCACCGATCTGCTGCGGGTCACCTTTCCTTATATATTGCTGATCTCGCTGTCATCGCTGGTGGGCGCCATCCTCAACACCTGGAACCGCTTCAGCGTGCCGGCCTTCACGCCGACCTTGCTGAACGTGGCGATGATCGTGTTCGCCGTATTGCTCACGCCGTATTTCAATCCGCCGATCATGGCGCTGGCCTGGGGCGTGCTGGCCGGTGGCCTGGCGCAACTGCTCTACCAGCTTCCGGCCCTGAAAAGGATCGGCATGCTGGTGTTGCCGCGGCTTAACCTGAAAGATGCAGGCGTGTGGCGGGTGCTCAAGCAGATGCTCCCTGCCATCCTCGGCGTCTCGGTGAGCCAGATATCGCTGATCATCAATACTATTTTCGCCTCGTTCCTGGTGGCAGGTTCTGTCTCCTGGATGTATTACGCAGACCGGCTCATGGAACTGCCGTCCGGTGTCCTGGGCGTCGCTTTGGGCACCATCTTGCTACCGACCCTGGCCAAGACCTACGCCAACAAGGACCGGGAAGAGTACTCGCGCATCCTCGACTGGGGCCTGCGCTTGTGCTTTTTGCTGGTGCTGCCGTGTACGCTGGGGCTGGCGATCCTTGCCGAGCCGCTGACCGTGGCCCTGTTCCAGTACGGCAAATTCAGCGCGACCGATGCGGCCATGACCCAGCAGGCGCTGATCGCCTATTCCGTTGGTCTGCTGGCAATCATCATGGTCAAGGTGCTGGCGCCGGGCTTCTATGCGCAGCAGAATATTCGCACGCCAGTGAAGATTGCCGTCTTTACCCTGGTCTGCACACAACTGTTCAACCTTGTGCTCATCGGCCCGCTGGCGCATGCCGGACTGGCCCTGGCCATCAGCCTTGGCGCCTGCCTCAACGCCGGCTTGCTGTTCTGGAAACTGCGCACCCAGCAGCTGTTCCAGCCGCAACCGGGCTGGGCCGTGTTTCTGCTCAAGCTGGTATTGGCGGCAGGCCTGATGTCCGGTGTCCTGTTGGCCGGCATGCACTACCTGCCGGCCTGGGTCGAGGGAAACATGCTTGAACGACTGATGCGGTTGATGGCGCTGATCATGGCGGGCGTCGTCACCTACTTTGGTTGCCTGTACCTGTGCGGTTTCCGGCCTCGGCAGTTCGCCCGCAAAGCCTTGCACTGAGGCGGCGGGCGCGTCAGGCGTCGGTTTTTCGCAATCCACGCCGCCCTTGGGCGCTGCTGCCTGTCACCGGCGCCCGGGTGTGGTTATAATCGGCCACTTTATGAGCAAGAAGCGCGTTATGCAGCTGGTTCGAGGTCTTCACAACCTGCGCCCCGAACACCGGGGGTGTGTCGCCACCATTGGCAACTTCGACGGGGTACATCGTGGCCACCAGGCAATCCTGGCGCGCCTGCGCGAGCGCGGCCAGGCCCTGGGCCTGCCGACCTGCGTGGTAATCTTCGAACCGCAGCCGCGTGAGTACTTCACGCCCGACACCGCGCCGGCCCGCCTGGCCCGGCTGCGCGACAAGATCGCGTTGCTGGCCGGGGAGGGCATCGACCGCGTGTTGTGCCTGGCCTTCAACCAGCGCCTGGGTGAGCTCGACGCCGACGACTTCGTCAGGACCATCCTGGTCGATGGCTTGGGCGTGCAGCATCTTGAAGTGGGTGACGACTTCCGCTTTGGCTGTGACCGCAAAGGCGACTTCGCCTTCCTGGTCCAGGCAGGCGCGCAGTATGGTTTTACCGTAGAAGCCGCCAACACCGTGATCCAGGACGGCCTGCGGGTCAGCAGCACCGAGGTGCGCAAGGCGCTCGCGCAAGGCAACTTCGAGCTGGCCGAGCACCTGCTGGGCCGCCCGTACAGCATCACCGGCCGCGTGTTGCATGGCCAGAAGCTGGCCCGCCAGCTCGGCACACCCACCGCCAACATCCAACTCAAGCGCCGTCGTGTACCGCTGGCCGGGGTCTACCTGGCCAGTATCGAGATCGATGGCAAGGCCTGGGCGGGTGTCGGCAATATTGGCGTGCGTCCTACCGTTGCCGGTGACGGACGCCCGCACCTGGAAATCCATCTTCTGGACTATGCCGGTGACCTTTATGGCCGCCGCCTAACGGTGGTGTTCCACCACAAGCTGCGTGAAGAGCAGCGATTCGCCTCCCTGGAGGCGCTGAAGTCGGCGATCGATGCGGATATCGCCGCCGCACGTGCACATTGGCACGCTCAACCGCTAACCAAGAGCCTGAAATGACCGACTACAAAGCCACGCTAAACCTTCCGGACACCGCCTTCCCCATGAAGGCCGGCCTGCCTCAGCGCGAACCGCAGATTCTGCAGCGCTGGGACAGCATTGGCCTGTACCAGAAGCTGCGCGAGATTGGCAAGGATCGTCCCAAGTTCGTCCTGCACGACGGCCCGCCCTATGCCAACGGCAAGATCCACATCGGTCATGCGCTGAACAAGATCCTCAAGGACATGATCGTCCGTTCCAAGACCCTGGCCGGCTTCGATGCGCCGTACGTGCCGGGCTGGGACTGCCATGGGCTGCCGATCGAACACAAGGTCGAAGTCACCCATGGCAAGCACCTGACCGCCGACCGTACCCGCGAGCTGTGCCGCGAGTACGCTGCCGAGCAGATCGAAGGGCAGAAGACCGAGTTCATTCGCCTGGGCGTGCTGGGCGATTGGGACAACCCCTACAAGACCATGAACTTTGCCAACGAGGCCGGTGAAATCCGCGCCCTGGCCGAGATGGTCAAGCAGGGCTACGTGTTCAAGGGCCTCAAGCCGGTGAACTGGTGCTTCGATTGCGGCTCGGCACTGGCCGAGGCCGAAGTCGAGTACGCCGACAAGAAGTCGCAGACCATCGACGTGGCGTTCCCTGTCGCCGATGACGCCAAGCTGGCCGCAGCCTTCGGTTTGGCGGCACTCGAAAAGCCGGCCGCCATCGTGATCTGGACCACCACCCCGTGGACCATCCCTGCCAACCAGGCACTGAACGTTCACCCCGAATTCCAGTACGCTCTGGTCGATATCGGCGAGCGCCTGCTGGTCCTGGCCGAAGAGCTGGTCGAGTCCTGCCTCAAGCGCTTTGAGCTGGAAGGTTCGGTAATCGCCACTGCTCCAGGCTCGGCCCTTGAACTGGTCAACTTCCGTCACCCGTTCTACGACCGCCTCTCGCCGGTCTACCTGGCCGAATACGTCGAACTGGGCGCAGGCACTGGCGTGGTGCATTCCGCGCCGGCCTACGGTGAAGACGACTTCGTGACCTGCAAGCGCTACGGCATGGTCAACGATGACATCCTCACGCCCGTGCAGAGCAACGGGGTGTACGTCGAATCGCTGCCGTTCTTCGGCGGGCAGTTCATCTGGAAGGCCAACCCGGCCATCGTAGAGAAACTGGGCGAAGTCGGTGCGCTGATGCACACCGAGACCATCAGCCACAGCTACATGCACTGCTGGCGTCACAAGTCGCCGCTGATCTACCGTGCCACCGCACAGTGGTTCGTAGGCATGGACAAACAGCCACGCGACGGTGAACCGCTGCGCGAGCGTGCCCTCAAGGCCATCGAGGACACCAAGTTCGTCCCGGCGTGGGGCCAGGCACGCCTGCACTCGATGATCGCCAACCGGCCTGACTGGTGCATCTCGCGCCAGCGCAACTGGGGCGTGCCTATCCCGTTCTTCCTGAACAAGCAGACGGGTGAGCTGCACCCACGCACCGTCGAGTTGATGGAAGAGGTTGCCAAGCGCGTCGAGCAACAGGGCATCGAGGCCTGGTTCAAGCTCGACGCTGCCGAGTTGCTGGGCGCCGAAGCCGAGCAGTACGACAAGATCGCCGACACGCTGGACGTATGGTTCGACTCTGGCACCACGCACTGGCATGTACTGCGCGGCTCCCACGACATCGGCCATGCCACCGGCCCCCGCGCCGATTTGTACCTGGAAGGTTCCGACCAACACCGCGGCTGGTTCCACTCGTCGCTGTTGACCGGCTGCGCCATCGACGGCCACGCGCCGTACCGCGAGCTGCTGACCCACGGCTTCACCGTGGACGAGAACGGCCGCAAGATGTCCAAGTCGCTGGGCAACACCATCGAGCCCGAGAAGGTCAACAACACCCTGGGTGCCGATATCCTGCGCCTGTGGGTAGCTGCCACCGACTACTCCGGCGAAATGGCAGTGTCCGAGCAGATCCTGCAGCGCAGCGCCGATGCCTACCGGCGTATTCGCAACACCGCACGCTTCCTGCTCTCCAACCTGACCGGCTTCGACCCGGCCCGCGACCTGCTCGCGCCGCAGGACATGCTGGCCCTGGACCGTTGGGCGGTGGACCGCACCCTGTTGCTGCAACGCGAGCTGGAAGAGCACTACGGCGAGTACCGCTTCTGGAACGTCTACTCCAAGGTGCACAACTTCTGTGTGCAGGAGCTGGGTGGTTTCTACCTCGACATCATCAAGGATCGCCAGTACACCACCGGTGCCAACAGCGTCGCCCGTCGCTCCTGCCAGACCGCGCTGTACCACATCAGCGAGGCGCTGGTGCGCTGGATCGCGCCGATCCTGGCCTTCACCGCCGACGAAATCTGGCAGTACCTGCCGGGTGAGCGTAACGAGTCGGTCATGCTCAATGGCTGGTATGAGGGCCTGAGCGAGCTGCCGGAAGGCACCGAACTCGATCGCGCCTATTGGGATCGGGTCATGGCGGTCAAGGCTTCGGTCAACAAGGAACTGGAAAACCAGCGGACCGCCAAGGTCATCGGCGGCAACCTGCAGGCCGAAGTCACCTTGTATGCGGACGAGGGCCTGAGCGCCGACCTGAACAAGCTGGGCGACGAGCTGCGCTTCGTGCTCATCACCTCGGCTGCCAGCGTTGTGCCGTTCGCGCAGGCGCCTGCCGAGGCGGTGGCGACCGAAGTGGAAGGCCTCAAGCTGAAAGTGGTCAAGTCCGGCTACACCAAGTGCGGCCGTTGCTGGCACTTCCGTGCAGACGTCGGCAGCCATCCGGAGCACCCGGAAATCTGCGGTCGCTGTGTGGAAAACCTGACCGGCTCCGGCGAGGTGCGCCACTATGCCTAACCTTGCAGCGGGGCGCTTCGGGCGCCTGGCATGGCTGTGGCTGAGCTTGCTGGTCCTGGTCGTCGACCAGGCCACCAAGCTGTACTTCAACAACGCCCTGACCATGTACCAGCAGATTGTCGTCATCCCCGACTACTTCAGCTGGACCCTGGCCTACAACACTGGCGCTGCGTTCAGTTTCCTGGCCGATGGCGCCGGCTGGCAGCGTTGGTTGTTCGCCCTGATCGCCGTGGTGGTCAGCGCAGTGCTGGTGGTGTGGCTCAAGCGCCTCGGTCGTCATGAAACCTGGCTGGCCGTAGCGCTGGCCCTGGTACTGGGCGGTGCCATCGGCAACCTCTACGATCGCATCGTGCTGGGCCATGTGGTCGATTTCATCCTGGTGCACTGGCAGAACCGCCACTACTTCCCGGCCTTCAACGTGGCCGACAGCGCCATCACCGTCGGCGCAATCATGTTGGCGCTGGATATGTTCAAGAGCAAGAAATCCGAGGAGCCGGTCCATGACTGACATTCGTATCGGCCAGAACACCGAAGTCACCCTGCATTTCGCCCTGCACCTGGAAAACGGTGACACGGTCGACAGCACGTTCGACAAGGCACCTGCCACCTTCAAGGTGGGCGACGGCAACCTGCTGCCGGGCTTCGAGGCCGCGCTGTTCGGTTTCAAGGCTGGCGACAAGCGTACCGTGGAGGTTGCCCCGGAGAACGCCTTCGGCCAGCCCAACCCACAGAATGTGCAGGTTATGCCGAGGTCCCAGTTCGAAGGCATGGAGCTGTCCGATGGCTTGCTGATCATTTTCAAGGACGCCGCCAACGCCGAACTGCCGGGCGTGGTGAAGGCCTTCGACGACGATCAGGTGACCATCGACTTCAATCACCCACTGGCTGGCAAGACCCTGACCTTCGAGGTGGAGATCCTCGAGGTGAAGGCCCTGTAGGCCTGGAGCCGATCATGCAAATCAAACTCGCCAACCCGCGCGGCTTCTGCGCGGGGGTCGACCGGGCAATCGAAATCGTCAACCGCGCGCTGGAAGTGTTCGGCCCGCCCATCTATGTGCGTCACGAAGTGGTGCACAACAAGTTCGTCGTCGAAGACCTGCGCAGCCGTGGCGCCATTTTCGTCGAGGAACTCGATCAGGTACCGGACGATGTCATCGTCATCTTCAGCGCCCATGGGGTTTCCCAAGCCGTGCGTCATGAAGCCGGTGGGCGCGGCCTGAAGGTGTTCGATGCCACCTGCCCATTGGTTACCAAGGTGCACATCGAAGTGGCCAAGTACAGCCGCGATGGCCGTGAGTGCATCCTGATTGGCCATGCCGGGCACCCGGAAGTCGAAGGCACCATGGGGCAGTATGACGCCAGCAACGGCGGGGCCATCTACCTGGTAGAAGACGAGAACGATGTGGCCAATCTGCAGGTGAAAGACCCTGACCACTTGGCATTCGTGACGCAAACTACCCTGTCGATGGACGACACCAGCCGCGTGATCGACGCGCTGCGTGCGCGCTTTCCCAACATCGGCGGGCCGCGCAAGGACGACATCTGCTACGCCACGCAAAACCGCCAGGACGCCGTGAAACAACTGGCCGACGAGTGTGATGTGGTCCTGGTGGTCGGCAGCCCCAACAGTTCCAACTCCAACCGCCTGCGTGAACTTGCCGAGCGCATGGGCACCCCGGCCCATCTGATCGACGGTGCTGAAGACCTGCAGCGGGCCTGGTTCGACCAGGTTGGCCGCATCGGCATCACCGCGGGCGCGTCCGCGCCGGAAGTGCTGGTGCGCGGCGTCATCGAACAGCTCAAGGCATGGGGCGCTACGGGCGCCGAAGAGCTGGACGGGCGTGAAGAGAACGTCACCTTCTCGATGCCCAAAGAGCTGCGTGTGCGCTCATTGATCTGATCGCCTGCGCGGGCCTGAGCGTTTATCCATAAACGCTCAGGCCCCAGCACCTGTGCACCTTCGACTATCGCGGATTTCATTCGATACCCGGACCCTGCCGCTGGACGCCAGCACCACTTGATGCTGGCTGGTGCCGGCCGAGCGCGTGCACACCTCGAAAGTCGCCGCCAGCCAGTTGCCGGCAGGGTTGACTGGCAGGCCCATGGCCGTGAACGTCATCGTCGTACCCAGGTTCGCGGCGATCTGCAGAGGCCGGCGCAGGCGTTGCTCACGCAGCACCCGCGAATCCTGCACCAGCATCACTCGCCATCCGTTGCCCCACGCATCGTCGAGCGCCTGCACCCGCACATCCTCACCCAACAGCATGGCGTGCCCGCGTGCGCTACGCAGCGTTTGCGCCAAGTCCCGCGTGACGGCAGCACGGTGTAGGTCATCGCTGAGCTTGACGTAGGCAGGCGCCCCAAGCTGCGTCAGGACAGCGAGCACCGCCAGCGCCGACACCGTTTGTATCAGTGTTACTCCCTGTTGCTTCACCGTGCATTTCTCCTTGGACGTGCTTGGCTTTAGCTTCACGCACGCGGGGTCACCCTTCCAGTGGCAGGCGTACATCGACAACGCATGAAAAGTCGCAGGAGCTGCAGGGATGCAGGTAACGCAACGGGGCATGACGCTCTTGGAAACGCTGTTGGCCATGGTGGTGATTGCCGTGGGCATGTTTGCCGCAGCGGCGCTGCACATGCAGGCTTTGCAGGCCACGCATTACGCTCGGCAGCAGGTGCAGGCGGTGCTGGCATCTGCCAGTGCACATGAGCAGGCGCTGCCATGAGGCTTCGGCAAAACGGGGTCGGATTGCTCGAACTGCTGTTGGCGCTGGCACTCGGGTTGATGCTGTTGGCCGGCGCCAGCCAGTTGTTCACCTCTGCTTACCGGGCGTGGCAGTTGCAAGGGGCTGCGCTGCGCATGCAGGAAGATGCACGGCTGGCCCTATTGCGCATGGCCCAGGACGTCCGCATGGCTGGCATGTTCGGCTGCCTGCGCTTAGAGCCCGCTGACCTGCCGGACGGCGACACCCTTGCCGCCTTTAGCCGACCACTGGAGGTCGAGGAATCAAGCCTTACGGTGGTAGTGGCCGACCTTCCGGGCCATTCGCTCAAGCCCCAATGGACCCTGCTCACTGACTGCGTCGGATACGCCAAAGTACATCGTGGACATGTCCGCGCCGCCGCGCCGCTGATGGCCATCCCCATCACCCGGCATCGTTACGCCGTCAGGGACGATACCCTGTACTTCACCCGTGGCAGCAGCACCCAGCCCCTGCTTGAGCATGTGCGCCGTCTGCACGTGGTGGCTGCGGACGATGGCCAGCGCATCGACCTGCACTTGAATCTGTTCGACCCTTTGTGGGCGCTGGAGCAGCAGTACGTTGTCAGTGTGGCCCGCCGCAACGGGGGCGAGCCATGACACGTGAGCGGGGGGTGGTGCTGCTGTTGGCGTTGGTGCTGAGCCTTTTGTTGGGGGTGCTGAGCACTTCGGCGCTACGTGCAGCCGCCGTTGAAACGCAAATGGTAGGCCTGTTCAAAGAAGGTCAGCTGGCCTTCGAGCAGGCCGAAGCCACATTGGCGGTTGGCAAGCAATCGATCGTGCAGGCGCCGCCACCGCCGTGTGAAGTGTGTCTGCCGCCTGAGCAGCCTCATCGCCTGGCCGGGGCCTGGCAGGCCGGGCCGGAAGGCTTTTTTCAGGTGCAGAACCTGGGCACTACGCAACGCGCCGTGGCTATCCCGATGGGGCAGCCGGTGACCGTGTTCCGGGTCACCGCGGTCAGCCAGCGAAGTCATCCGCGGCAGGCAGTGGAAGCGGTGTATGCCAACGATGGCGGTGAGCTTGTCCGCATGGCGTGGCGACAAAGATTCAGAGGAGACTGACATGCAGCAAGGCATTAGCCTGATCGAGCTGTTGATTGTGCTGGCCGTCACCGGCATTCTGGCAGCCATTGCCTACCCCCGTTACAACGACCACCTGCGGCAGGCAGCGCGCCACGAGGTGGTCGCCCTGTTGCAAGATGCCGCATTGCGCCTGGAACGCCATCGCTTGCTTACTGGCCGGTATGCCGAAGGCGACCCGAGTCTGCCTGCGGGCAACCGCTACTACAGCCTGCAAGCGCTGCGCGAGGACCAGACCTTCACCCTGCGTGCCCGACGCTTGCCCACAGGGCTCATGGCCGAAGACCGCTGTGGCGATTTCGAGCTTGATCAAGCTGGGGTAGGGCGCAACCACGGCGCCAGCGACAGCGCGCGCTGCTGGGGAGGCTGAACGGTCACAGGTGCCCGGTGCATCGCGGTTTTTTACTTCAGGTGTTGAATCGACAGATGAGCAAGCAAGTAGTGGTGGTCGGTGGCGGGGTCATTGGCCTGCTGACGGCATTCAACCTGGCGGCGAGCGTTGACCAGGTGGTGATATGCGACCAGGGCGAGGTAGGTCGCGAGTCATCCTGGGCCGGGGGCGGTATCGTCTCACCCCTGTATCCGTGGCGCTACAGCCCGGCAGTGACCGCCCTGGCACATTGGTCGCAGGACTTCTATCCACAGCTGGGCGAGCGCTTGTTCGCCAGCACGGGCCTGGACCCTGAAGTGCATATCACCGGGCTTTACTGGCTCGACCTGGATGATCAAGCCCAGGCCTTGGCTTGGGCGGGCCGTGAGCAGCGCCCGCTGAGCGCCGTGGACATTTCGGCGGTGTACGACGCAGTCCCTGTGCTGGGGCCAGGCTTTGAGCGGGCCCTCTACATGGAAGGCGTGGCCAATGTGCGCAACCCACGCCTGGTCAAATCGCTGAAGGCAGCGTTGCTGGCATTACCCAATGTGAGTGTGCGTGAGCACTGCCAGATCACGGGTTTTGTGCAGCAGGACGGTCGTATCGTTGGGGTGAGCACCGCTGAAGGCGAGCTGGCCGCCGACGAAGTCGTACTCAGTGCCGGCGCCTGGAGCGGCGAACTGCTACGCCACCTGGGCCTTGAGCTTCCGGTCGAGCCGGTGAAAGGGCAGATGATCCTGTTCAAATGCGCTGAAGATTTTCTGCCAAGCATGGTGCTTGCCAAAGGCCGTTATGCCATTCCGCGCCGGGATGGGCACATTCTGGTAGGCAGCACGCTGGAGCATGCCGGCTACGACAAGACCCCCACCGATCAGGCGCTGGCAAGCCTCAAGGCATCGGCGGTGGATCTGCTGCCCGGCCTGGATGGCGCGCCCGTGGTGGCCCACTGGGCCGGGCTACGGCCAGGTTCGCCTGAAGGCGTTCCGTTTATCGGGCCGGTGCCAGGTTTTGATGGGTTATGGCTGAACTGCGGCCATTATCGAAACGGGCTGGTGCTGGCGCCAGCCTCGTGCCAACTGCTGGCCGATTTGCTCAATGGCGCCGAGCCCATCATCGACCCGGCACCCTACGCCCCCCATGGGCGTCTGGGCTAACCGCCCGATCAACCCTGACGGCCAGGCCCCTGCTGCAAGTGCGCCTGGCTGCAATACCAGGTGTTGCCCTGCGCCAGTGCCTGGTCGGTGGGCAGGTGCACGCCGCAATGCGCGCAGCGAACCATTTTCAGAGGCGCGTCGAGCTTGGCCTCTTGACGCGGTTGCTGGCTGAGTTTGAATTTGCGCCACAGCCAGAACGCGGCGGCGATCAGGACGATCCAGAAAAGTAGGCGAACCATGGTGTTCAGCTTGTCGAATGAAAGAGGATAACAGTCTAGGGTGCAGGCAATAAAAAAGGGAGGTCCAAGACCTCCCTTTCATGCAACGCCCGAATCAGTCGAACAGACCGAAGGTCATGTAGCTGAACCAGGAGCGGTTGCTATCGGCTTCCTTGGGCCCTGGTGGCTCGATCGGGTCGCCGTTTTCGTCCTTGGGCAGCAGCTCCTTGGGCATTTCGTCACGCGCATCCTGGAACTGCTTGATCACGTCCTGGTTGGCGCGGGTCTGGCCCGGTGGCAGCGGGGTGTCTGTTTCGATCAGGCCCAGCGTAGCCTTGGACAGCCAGCCGCGACCGTCAGACTCGGTCTGCTTGGGCTGGAACTCGCCATCGGCCAGGCTCGGGTGGTCCGGGTAGTTGAGCTTCAGGGTCTCAAGGCTAGTGGCAGCCAGGTCGTCCAGGTGCATCTTCTGGTACGCCTCGACCATCACCGCCAGGCCGTCGCCAACCGAAGGCGTTTCCTGGAAGTTCTCCACCACGTAGCGGCCACGGTTGGCGGCAGCCACGTATGCCTGACGGCTGAGGTAGTAGTCGGCCACGTGGATTTCATAGGAGGCCAGCAGGTTGCGCAGGTAGATCATGCGCTGCTTGGCGTCCGGGGCGTAACGGCTGTTGGGGAAACGGCTGGTGAGCTGCGCGAACTCGTTGTACGAGTCGCGTGCCGCGCCCGGGTCGCGTTTGGTCATGTCCAGCGGCAGGAAGCGCGCCAGCAGGCCACGGTCCTGGTCGAAGGAGGTCAGGCCCTTGAGGTAGTAGGCGTAGTCGACGTTCGGGTGCTGCGGGTGCAGGCGGATGAAGCGCTCGGCAGCCGACTTGGCAGCCTCCGGCTCCGAGTTCTTGTAGTTGGCGTAGATCAGCTCCAGCTGCGCCTGGTCGGCATAGCGGCCGAACGGGTAACGCGATTCCAGGGCCTTGAGCTTGTTCACGGCGCTGGTGTAGCTGGAATTGTCCAGGTCAGCCTGGGCCTGCTGATACAGCTCGGCCTCGCTGAGGTTCTCGTCGATGACTTCCTTATTAGAGGAACAGGCCGCGGTGAGCCCGAGGATGGCGATCAGCAGCAGGTGTTTCACTTGCATGGCAGCTTGCGTCCCTTTGACGGCCGCTGTCTTGGGCGGGGCCGTCCTGTTATGATGAGCGCCCCGGCCAACCCCGGGACAAAAGAAGCCGTATTTAACCACAAGCTCGCAGCTGAAACCAAAGGCTGTGCGCCCACTGAATCGAGCATGTCCGAGATCATTCAACTTAGCGCAGAGGTCCCGTCCGAACTGGGCGGTCAACGCCTCGACCAGGTCGCCGCCCAATTGTTCGACGAGTATTCGCGCTCGCGGCTGACGGCATGGATCAAAGATGGCCGTCTGACGGTCGACGGTGCTGTCCTGCGCCCGCGTGACACCGTGCATGGCGGTGCCGTGCTAGCCCTGGAAGCCGAGCAGGAAGCCCAGGGCGAATGGGAGGCCGAGGACATTGCGCTGGACATCGTCTATGAAGACGACCAGATCCTGGTCATCAACAAGCCTGCGGGCCTGGTGGTGCACCCGGCTGCCGGCCATGCCAGCGGTACCTTGCTCAACGCCTTGCTGCATCACGTGCCCGACATCATCAACGTGCCACGTGCCGGCATCGTCCACCGCCTGGACAAGGACACCACCGGCCTGATGGTCGTGGCCAAGACCTTGCAGGCGCAAACCCACCTGGTGGACCAGTTGCAGAAGCGCTCGGTCAGCCGTATCTACGAATGCATCGTGGTGGGCGTGGTCACCGCCGGCGGCAAGATCGACGCCCCCATCGGTCGCCACGGCGGCATGCGCCAGCGCATGGCTGTCACAGACGGTGGCAAGCCAGCGGTCAGCCACTACCGTGTGCTCAAGCGTTTCCGGTCGCACACTCACGTGCGGGTCAAGCTCGAGACCGGCCGTACCCACCAGATTCGCGTGCACATGGCCCATGTCGGCTTCCCCCTGGTCGGTGACCAGACCTACGGCGGGCGCTTCCGTATCCCGCCTGCGGCAAGCCCGACCATGGTCGAAGCGGTCAAGACCTTCCCGCGTCAGGCCCTGCACGCACGCTTCCTGGCACTGGTGCACCCGGCGACGGGCGAGCGCATGGAATGGGAATCGCCACTGCCCGATGATTTCGTCTGGCTGCTGTCGCTGCTCAACCAGGACCGCGAGAGTTTCATCGGATGAGTGGCTTGACGCAGTCGCTGCTGACACCGGACTGGCCTGCGCCAGCCTCGGTTCGCGCCTGCGTCACCACCCGCCAGGGCGGCGTCAGCCTGCCGCCTTTCGATACCTTCAACCTGGGTGACCATGTGGGGGACGACCCTGCGGCCGTTGCCCAGAACCGTCTGCGCCTGAGCGGCGAGTTCGACATCCAGCCCGCCTGGCTCAAGCAGGTGCACGGCTTGGCCGTCGCCGATGCCGACCCCTCCCGCGTGGTCGAAGCCGATGCCAGCTGGACCGACCGGGCAGGCATCGCCTGCACGGTGATGACCGCCGATTGCCTGCCTGTACTGTTCTGTGACCAGGCCGGTACGCAGGTGGCGGCGGCCCATGCAGGCTGGCGCGGGCTTGCCGGGGGCGTGCTGGAAGCCACCCTGGATCGCTTGGACGTACCACCGGCTCAGGTGCTGGTATGGCTGGGCCCGGCGATTGGGCCCCAAGCATTCGAAGTGGGCCTGGAAGTGCGTGATGCCTTCACTGCGGTGCACCCGGAGGCCGCGCAGGCATTCGTCGACGGTGAGCGACCCGGCAAGCTGATGGCCGATATCTACGCCCTGGCCCGTATTCGCCTGGCAGCCCGTGGGGTCACGGCTGTTTACGGTGGCGGCTTATGCACGGTGAGCGACGAGCGGTTCTTCTCCTATCGGCGTACCCCGCAAGGTGGGCGTTTCGCTTCCTTGGTGTGGCTGGCGCCGCGTTAGCGAGCAATGGGCTGCACCTGCCCTTACACCGGTGCAAATCCAACAGCTTGACCTCCGTCCACCCCGCTACGCTTGAATCTTCCAGAATCAGCCTTATCTATAAGACATCTCAGGCAGGTTTCTTCATAAACAGGCGCTGTCCATCGCTCCGACCTGCCCTTTACAGGAAGGTACATCATGCGAATAGACCGTTTGACCAGCAAGCTGCAGCTTGCAATATCCGATGCGCAATCCCTGGCCGTTGGCATGGATCACCCCGCCATCGAGCCTGTCCACTTGCTCCAGGCCTTGCTCGAACAGCAGGGTGGCTCTATCAAGCCACTGCTGATGCAGGTCGGCTTCGACATCAATAGCCTGCGTAAGGCGATGGTCAAGGAACTTGACCAACTGCCGAAAATCCAGAACCCAACGGGCGATGTGAACATGTCGCAGGATCTGGCACGCCTGCTCAACCAGGCAGACCGCCTGGCCCAGCAAAAGGGTGACCAGTTCATTTCCAGCGAGCTGGTCGTGCTGGCGGCCATGGACGAGAACAGCAAGCTGGGCAAGTTGCTGCTCAGCCAGGGCGTGAGCAAGAAAGCCTTGGAGAACGCCATCAACAACCTGCGCGGTGGTGCGGCCGTGAACGATGCCAACGCCGAGGAATCGCGTCAGGCACTGGACAAGTACACCGTCGACCTGACCAAGCGTGCCGAAGAAGGCAAGCTTGACCCTGTGATCGGCCGTGACGACGAAATCCGCCGCACCGTCCAGGTGCTGCAACGCCGTACCAAGAACAACCCCGTGCTGATCGGTGAGCCCGGCGTGGGCAAGACCGCCATTGCCGAAGGCCTCGCCCAGCGCATCATCAACGGTGAAGTGCCAGATGGCCTGAAAGGCAAGCGTTTGCTCGCCCTGGACATGGGGGCCCTGATTGCCGGCGCCAAGTACCGGGGTGAATTCGAAGAGCGCCTCAAAGGCCTGCTCAACGAACTGTCGAAGCAGGAAGGGCAGGTGATCCTGTTCATCGACGAACTGCACACCATGGTCGGCGCCGGTAAAGGCGAGGGTGCCATGGATGCGGGCAACATGCTCAAGCCGGCCCTGGCCCGTGGTGAACTGCATTGCGTAGGCGCCACCACCTTGAACGAGTACCGCCAGTTCATCGAGAAGGATGCGGCCCTGGAGCGTCGCTTCCAGAAGGTGCTGGTGGAGGAGCCTAGCGAAGAGGACACCATCGCTATTCTGCGTGGCCTGAAAGAACGCTATGAAGTGCACCACAAGGTGGCCATCACCGACGGCGCCATCATCGCGGCGGCCAAGCTCAGCCACCGCTACATCACCGATCGCCAGTTGCCTGACAAGGCCATCGACCTGATCGACGAGGCAGCCAGCCGTATTCGGATGGAGATCGACTCCAAGCCTGAGGTGCTCGACCGTCTCGACCGTCGTCTGATCCAGCTTAAGGTCGAGTCCCAGGCGCTCAAGAAAGAAGAGGATGAGGCTGCCAAGAAGCGCTTGGAGAAGCTGACCGAGGAAATCGAGCGCCTTGAGCGTGAATATTCCGACCTCGAGGAGATCTGGGCGTCGGAAAAAGCCGAGGTGCAGGGTTCGGCCCAGATTCAGCAAAAGATCGAGCAAGCGCGTCAGGAGCTCGAGGCCGCCCGCCGCAAAGGCGACCTGAGCCGCATGGCTGAGCTGCAGTACGGGGTAATCCCGGACCTGGAGCGCAGCCTGCAGATGGTCGACCAGCACGGCAAGACCGATAACCAATTGCTGCGCAACAAGGTGACCGAGGAAGAAATCGCCGAAGTGGTTTCCAAGTGGACGGGCATCCCTGTGTCCAAGATGCTGGAAGGCGAGCGCGAGAAGCTGCTGAAAATGGAAGCGCTGCTGCACCAGCGTGTGATTGGCCAGAGCGAGGCCGTTACCGCCGTGGCCAACGCGGTGCGCCGGTCCCGGGCAGGCTTGTCCGATCCTAACCGGCCCAGCGGCTCGTTCATGTTCCTCGGCCCGACTGGCGTGGGCAAGACCGAGCTGTGCAAGGCGCTGGCCGAATTCCTGTTCGATACCGAGGAGGCCATGGTGCGTATCGACATGTCCGAGTTCATGGAGAAACACTCCGTGGCGCGGCTGATCGGTGCACCACCAGGCTATGTGGGGTACGAGGAGGGCGGTTACCTGACCGAGGCCGTGCGCCGCAAGCCGTACTCGGTGGTGCTGCTCGACGAGGTAGAGAAGGCTCACCCCGACGTGTTCAACGTGTTGTTGCAGGTACTGGAAGACGGACGCCTGACCGATAGCCACGGCCGCACCGTGGACTTCCGCAATACGGTCATCGTGATGACGTCCAACCTCGGCTCGGCACAGATCCAGGAGTTGGTGGGCGACCGCGAGGCACAGCGTGCTGCCGTGATGGATGCGGTGGGGGCGCACTTCCGTCCCGAATTCATCAACCGGATCGACGAAGTGGTGGTGTTCGAACCGCTGGGCCGCGAGCAGATCGCCGGCATTACCGAGATCCAGCTGGGACGGCTGCGCAGCCGCCTGATGGAGCGCGAGCTTTCGCTGAGCTTGAGCCCGCAAGCCCTGGACAAGCTGATCGCCGTGGGTTATGACCCGGTGTATGGCGCGCGGCCGCTCAAGCGTGCGATTCAGCGCTGGATCGAAAACCCGCTGGCGCAGTTGATCCTGTCGGGCAAGTTCGTGCCAGGTACGGCGATCACTGCCACGGTGGAAGGCGACGAGATCGTCTTTGCGTGACGTTAAGTTGTTAGGGCCGTCTCGCGGCCCATCGCGGCTGGTCCGGCGCCCCGGCAGTGTCGCTCCAAATCCTAATGTGCGGTCAGGGTAGGAGCGGCCTCGTGCCGCGATGGGCCGCAAAGCGGCCCCGACAACCCTTATGCTGTCATCGACGAGCCCAGCCAACCCCCGTAAATCCGGGCCTTTGCGCTAATCCAAGATAACTTGCTGAAATTTTTGAAATTTATGCTTGCATGATCAATCGAGTGGCCCTAATATACGCCGCGTTGTCAGGCACTAAGCGAATCACCAGCAACATCGGTGACCGCAAAACAACTTAGAAATCAGTAAGTTGAATGAAAAAAAGTGGTTGACAAGCAAAACGAAGAATGTAGAATAGCCGGCCTCAGCAGCGATAACGCGAAAGCGGATAGCCAAAGAGACCGAAGTTAACACAAGCTTCGAAGATGTAAGGTTGTACCGAAGTTCAGTTCCGCGATAGCTCAGTCGGTAGAGCAAATGACTGTTAATCATTGGGTCCCTGGTTCGAGTCCAGGTCGCGGAGCCAATCTCGGGGTGTAGCGCAGTCCGGTAGCGCGCCTGCTTTGGGAGCAGGATGTCAGGAGTTCGAATCCCCTCACCCCGACCATTTTCCGGGTCGTTAGCTCAGTTGGTAGAGCAGTTGGCTTTTAACCAATTGGTCGTAGGTTCGAATCCTACACGACCCACCATGTAAGAAGGGCATCTCGAATGAGATGCCCTTTTTCTTTTGCCTCGGTTTTTCTAAGCCTGTGTTTTCCCGCAAATCCGCTATTCTGGCCCGTGTCTTTCGCAGTCTGGGGACCTATTGGCATGGGAGCCAACACATCAAGTGTCGTGGTCGTGGGTGGAGGCATCATGGGTGCTTCCATTGCGTGGCACCTTGCAAGGCTCGGTGCTCGGGTCACTGTTCTGGAGCAAGGGTCTCGAGCCGCCAGTGGCGTTACCCGTTGGTCATATGGCTGGGTAGGCACTGCCAGCGCCAGTGCATCGGACAACCCGGCGGCATTTTCCTCCACATTGCAGGCCATCGCCGACTTCAATCGGCTGGCGCTTGACCTCGGGCCTTTGCCGATTGCCGCCCGTGGCGCCATGGTGTGGTTGGACAATAATGCGCAAACGGCCGCTCTCATCGACCAGCAACGTTCTGCCGGCGTAAACCTTCAACCACTGGACGCCCAGCAGATAAGCGCCCTTGAGCCGTGCATGATCACGCCACCCGCACTGGCCGCTTGGGCGCCGGACGATTTTGCCGTGGAACCTGTTGCCTTGGCGAAAATGCTGTTGAGCGGCGCCGAGCAAGCCGGGGCAGAGGTTCTATACGGCCGGCGGGTCGATGCCATAGAGACGCACAACGGACGCGTGACGGCCGCCAGGTGCGCAACGCAAACCTACGCCGCCGATACCGTGGTGCTGGCCAATGCCGGTGCCGCAATCGGCCTTGCAGCAGGTGTCGGTCTGCCCTTGCCCTTGCTTACCCGGCCAGCTGTACTGATGCGCTTCGCGGCGCCAGCCGGTGTAGTGCGGCACCTGGTCTACGGTAATGGCTTGGAGTTACGCCCGGCATTGGAAGGGGGCGTGGCCTGCGCCGAAGAAGCGCCTGCCGAGGGTGAGGCAGGGTTGCCAGCCTTGGTCGAGCGCACCACAAAAGCCATCCGGCAGATGTTCATCGGCGCCACGGCGCTTTCGCTGCGCGCGGTCAGTATCGGGCACCGACCGATGACCCCGGAAGGCAAGCCTGTGATGGGTTACCTTCCTGGCGTCGAGGGGGTGTACGCCTTGGTGGCACATCCTGGAATCGTGCTAGCGCCCCACCTCGGCCGTCTGGCAGCCGAGGAAATCGTTCGAACGCGACGCTAGCCGGGCGCCTGCGAGAGCACCCGGCCAGCAGCCAGGTCAGTGCAACTTCAGCCGTGGTTCAGTGCCGCGACCAATCTTGCTGCCCAGCATCATCAGGGCCGTGCGGAAAAAACCGTACAACGCCATCTGGTGCATACGATACAGCGACACGTAGAACATCCTTGCCAGCCAGCCTTCGAGCTTCACACTGCCCATCAAGTTACCCATCAGGTTACCCACGGCCGAGAAGCGCGAGAGCGACACCAGCGAGCCATAATCCTTGTACTGGTAGGTCGGCAGCGGCTTGTTCTCAAGGCGCGCCTTGATGCTCTGCGCCAGCATCGACGCCTGCTGGTGGGCCGCCTGCGCCCGGGGCGGTACGTTGCGATCGCTGTCGGGCTGCGGGCAGGCGGCGCAGTCACCGAAGGCGAAAATAGCGTCATCACGGGTGGTTTGCAGGGTGGGCCGTACGACCAGTTGGTTGATGCGGTTGGTCTCCAGGCCATCGATCTCCTTCAGGAAACCCGGCGCCCGGATGCCCGCTGCCCAGACCTTCAGGCTGGCCTGGATCACTTCGCCGTCCTTGGTCTTGAGACCTTCGGCGGTCACTTCGCTGACGGCCGCGTTGGTCATTACCTTCACCCCCAGCTTCTCAAGGGTCTGATGCACGGGCACGCTGATGCGCTCCGGCAGTGCCGGCAGCACGCGCGGGCCTGCCTCGATCAAGGTGATGTGCATATCTTTCGGTTGGATGCGGTCCAGGCCGTAGGCCGCCAGTTCATGGGCCGCGTGATGCAGCTCGGCAGCCAGCTCCACGCCCGTGGCACCTGCACCGACGATGGCTACGCTGATCTTTTCACTGGCCACATCGCCTGCGTGGGCGCGCAGGTAATGGTTGAGCAGTTGCTGGTGGAAGCGCTCTGCCTGCTTGCGCGTGTCCAGGAACAGGCAATGCTGCGCCGCACCCAAGGTGCCGAAGTCGTTGGTATTCGAGCCCACGGCGATGACCAGGGTGTCGTAGGCAAGGGTACGCGCGGGCAGCAGCTCGCGGCCGTCTTCATCCAGCGTCGCAGCCAACTGGATCCGCTTGCTCTCACGCTCCAGGCCGCTCATGCGCCCCAGTTGGAAATTGAAGTGATTCCACTTGGCTTGCGCCACGTAGTTCAGTTCGTCTTCGGAGGAGTTCAAGGAGCCGGCGGCCACCTCGTGCAGCAGCGGTTTCCAGATATGGGTAAGGTTGGTGTCCACCAGGGTGATGTCAGCCTGCTTGCGCTTGCCCAGGGTCTTGCCCAGGCGGGTCGCCAGTTCCAGGCCGCCGGCGCCGCCGCCGACAATCACGATGCGATGAGTCATGGGGATATCTCATAAGGTTTACGGAATTCTTGGCCCAACGGGCCGGCCGCACGGGGTATGAGGGGAGGGCGAGCGCAAGGCAGCTCATAGCTCCGGTCCACTCAACGGGTGCCAGACCCAAGACAGCGGGGTGGCGAGATGCTCGACCCCAGTGTATGCAGGGCTTGCAGGTCATCATCGACACTGGCTGACACGCAGGGTTCAGGCAGTAGGTCATGCTGGGCCTCTACGGATAGACGTTCGTGCAGGGGCAAACGCTACAGTGGTCGCTCATGCGGCTGTGACAAATGATAATGCTTTCTATCCGCGCCGCCGAGTGTACGTCATCGCAAACGATCGCTGCACTGGATCAAAGACTGATCCCCACATCGAAGACGATGCTGCGCCCCAGGTTGCCGCGAAGAAAGTCCGGGGCATCCGGGTGAGCGAACAACACCCGGGCAAAGGTTGGCCCGACCAACGACAGCGAGCGCCAGCCCTGGCGCAAATACTCGGTGGGCGGTGGGAAGTGGGTGTTGAGGTCCAGCACCTCGCGCTTGAGGCTGGCGAAGGCAATGATGTCCAACTCGTTCAGGTCTAGCCCGCGTTCACGGTAATTGTGCGCTTTCTTGCGCAGGGTAGGTGCCAGCCTGCCCAGCAACTCGGTGGCACTGATGCGGCGAGGGCGCGCTTCGCGTCGCACCAGTTGCGCCAGTGAAAAGGCGCTGCGCCTGCGTTGCAGCTCTTCTCGCCATTCATCGTTAAGCCGGCGACCCTCGTCCAGCACGAAGAACACCTCGAAGGCCGCATCGCGGAACAATACGTCAGGCGGCTCCTGGCCGGCGGGCGTGAAGTCGTCGTTGCGATACGCGATGTTCAGGCCTTGCAGCAGGCGCTGGCAGACCCAACGCTCACGCTCCCATTTGCGGGCATTGGACAGAAACGCATTGGCTTGTTCGGCCTGGATGGTCAGCAGGCGCAGGTAATCGGAATCATCCATGAAGCAAGCTTAGCTGTAATTTGATGACGATCCGGTGTTGATCGCGCCTTGAATCAATGAATTGCATGCTTGTGGTGTAGGGACACGCTGACACTTGGGGCAATACGTGTAGACTCGCCTTTGTCCATGCATTGATTGAGGTTATTCCTACATGATCAGCGCGCAGGTGCTGTCGGGAACAACGCTGACCGTTGGCTGGCTCGGCTACGTGCCGCTGCTCGCCTGGGCCGCCAGTCAGGCCCGCTGGGTCGAGCTGGTCACCGACCGACGGCGCCAGCACTTGCTGTTCGGCACCGTGGTCGGGTTGTTCGTGCTGTGGTTGGTTCGGCGCGATTTTGACACGGGCGTGTCCTACCACTTCATCGGCATGACCGCCGTCACCCTGCTGCTGGACTGGCCGCTGGCAGTTCTGGGTGGCTTCATGGCGCAAGTGGGCCTGCTGCTGCTCGGGCGTCAGGAGTTGACTGCGTTAGGGGTCAACGGCCTGCTGTTGGTCGGCCTGCCGGTCCTGGTCACCGAAGTCTGTGCCATCGCGGTGGAACGCGCGCAGCCGCGAAACCTTTTCGTGTACATCTCCTGCTCAGGGTTTTTCCCGGCGGCACTGACGGTGGTCGTCTGCCTTAGTGCCGCGCTGGGATTGCTCTGGCTCGATGGGTTATTCGCCATGCCGGAGTGGCTGAGTGATTTCGTGGGCTACCTGTGGCTGATGATGTTTCCCGAAGCGTTCATCAACGGAACCGTCATCAGCGCACTGGTGGTCTTCTGCCCCGAATGGCTGGAGACGTTCAACCGTACTCGATACCTGCAGGCTCCCTGGAAGGAAGGCGGTGGCTGACAGCTATGCCTCGCTGAACAGCGTCTACCTGGTGGGTTTCTGAAATGTTCAGTGACGAGGCTCCAGGTCCCCCGAATACAATTCGTCTTCCGAGTCCTCGGCCCCGGGAATCTTGTGCTCCTCGGACGCCCAGGCGCCCAGGTCGATCAGTTTGCAGCGGTCGGAGCAGAACGGCCGAAAGGTGTTTTTCTCGTTCCATTCCACAGGTGCGCCACAGGTCGGGCAATCGACGGTCAATGGCTGGCTCATGGCTGGCCTCCTCGTAAAGTCAGATAAAAGTGGTGCAGTCGGTCGATCTGCGCATGCAAGTGGCCTAGGTCGCCGTCATTGACCACCACGTCATCGGCATGGCGCAGGCGTTCTTCACGCGGCAGCTGGGCCTGAAGAATGGCCTGCACCTGCTCGGCGCTGGTGTGGTCGCGGGCTAGGGTGCGTGCTACCTGCAGTGTTTGCGGGGCGTCGATGACCAGTACGCGCTGGGTTTTCTTAGACTGCCCCGACTCGATCAGCAGGGGCGAGACATACACCGCATAGGGCGATTGCCCTTTGGCCAGGTAACTGAAAATTTCCTGGCCGATCAGCGGGTGCAGCAATTGCTCCAGCCATTTGCGCTGCGCCGGGTCGGTGAAGATCAACTGGCGCAGCGCGGCACGGTCAAGCTGCCCATCCGCCTGCAGCACGGCAGGGCCGAAGTGCTCGACGATGCTCGCCAAGGCTGGGCGGCCGGGCTCGACCACCCATCGCGCTGCCTGATCGGCATCGACCAGGTGCACGCCAAGCTCGACGAATCGCTCGGCTGCGGCGCTCTTGCCGCTGCCGAGGCCGCCGGTAAGGCCGAGAATCCAGGGTGTTGTGGCCGCTGTGGTCATTGGAATCCAAGCAGTTGCATGTAGGAGGTGGGTATTTCATCACCCCAGAGCACGGCAATCCACCCCGCAATAGCCAGATAAGGCCCAAAGGGCATTGCCGCCCCCATGGCATGCCGGCGCAGCCCGATCAGGCACAACCCTATGAATGCGCCCGCCACCGAGGACAGCAAGAGGGTCAGGGGCAGCACCTGCCAGCCACCCCAGGCACCGATGAGCGCCATCAATTTGAAGTCACCATACCCAAGGCCTTCCTTGCCGGTCAGCAACTTGAATGCCCAGTAGACGGTCCAGAGGCTCAGATAACCCAGCACAGCGCCCCACAGCGCATCGCCAAGTGGCGCGAACACATTGCCGGCATTGACGATCAGCCCCAGCCACACTGCCGGCAACACCAGTACGTCGGGCAACAGCTGGTGATCCGCATCGATCAGGCTCAGCGTCAGCAGGCACCAGGTCAGCAGCAGCGCAAAAAGCGCTTGCTCCGACGGGCCGAAGCGCCAGGCAATGGCCATCGACAACAGGGTACTGGCCACCTCGACCAAGGGATAGCGCATGCTGATCCGGCCCTTGCACCCCTGACAACGGCCATTGAGTGCCAGGTAACTGAGCACAGGGATGTTCTCCCACGCCCGGATGACGTGCTTGCACAGAGGGCAATGGGAGCCGGGTAACCATAAATCGAACCGCGCAGATGAGGTTGGGGGTAGCTCCAGTATCTCTTGCGCAGTGCGTCGCCATTGCCGCTTGAGCATGATTGGCAAACGATGCGCTACAACATTGATGAAGCTGCCTGCCAGCAAACCGAGCAGCGCGGCCCAGGCGATGAAGTGCGCAGGCTCCATGCCCTGCAGTGTCCATACCGTCATATCAGATCAGGCTACCCAGTTGGAAAATCGGCAGGTACATCGCCACCACCAGCCCACCGACCAGCACTCCCAGCACCAGCACGATGGCCGGTTCCAGCAGACTGGCCAGCTGGTCCAGGGCCTGGCTGACCTGGTCCTCATAATGGATCGCAGCCTTGTCCAGCATCTGGTCCAAGGTACCGCTGGCCTCGCCGATTGCCGTCATTTGCACCAGCAGGGGCGGGAACAAGTGCTCCTCAGCCATCGCCTGATTGAGGGCCCGACCGTTCGCCAGTGCCTGACGCAAACGCATCACCGCCTGCTCGTGAAGCTCACTCCCACACCCCCTGGCCACCGTGCCCAGCGCGTCCAGCAACGGCACCCCAGCCGCATAACTGGTCGCCAGGCTGCGGGCGAACCGCGCCAGCGCAGCCTGCCCCAACAACGCTCCGAACACCGGCATGCTTAGCAGTTGCTGCGCGCACCACAGGCGCGCCGGTGCATGCTGGCGATACAGCTGGCGCCCACCGACGCCCAGCAGTACCCCCGCCAGCGCCACCCAGGGCGCCACCTGCCCGAACCCCGCCGACAGGTCTATCACCCACTGGGTGAGGGCTGGCAATGCCGTACCCATGCCGACGAACATCGATTCGAACTGCGGAATCACTTCCAGCAACAAGATGGTCGAAACCCCCAACCCCGTGAGCAACAGCAGGATGGGATAGGCCATCGCCTTTCGCACCTTCTTCTCAAGCGTGCGCCGCTGCTCCAGCATGCACGCCAACTGTTCGAGCTGCCGATCCAGCGTCCCCGACTGCTCACCCACCCGTACCAGGTTGCAGTACAGCCCATCGAACCAGCGAGGATGGCGTTGCAAGGCATCCGCCAATCCCAACCCCGCGCCCAGATCTTTTTTCAACGCTAGCAATACCGCCGCCTGCCCCTCAGAGCAGCCGCTACGGCTCATCACTTCGAACGCCTGCAACAACGGCACACCCGCTCGCAGCAAGGTCGCCAGCTGCCGACTGAAACCCGCCGTGTCCGGCCTGACCTGCCAACGCGGCCAGGTCAGTGCCAGCCCACCCGCTGGCCGCACCCGCGCCACCGTGATGCCTTGGCGAATCAGCGCAGCCTGTACATAGGCCGGGCTGCGCCCCGTGGTCTGGCCGCTGACGGGGGCGCCGCTGGCGTCCGTGCCCTGCCAGGTATAGAGATGCGTAGATGACGTCATGCACATGTCCTTTTTCGTCCCTGTGACAAGCCTGGAAACAGCTTGCCCCATCCATGGAAAGGCGCGCCTTTCCGATGGTCACTAGAGTAGTGCAGCGAAGGCAAAGCCCAAGCGGGTAGGGGTGACAAAAGGTGTCTGTTCAGGCCTACTGCGCCGCTGCCGGTCGAGGCAAGCCTGACCTCACTGAGTCTGCGTATCGAAAAGGAAATTGTTCATGAAAGGGCAACGCGGCATCACCCTGATCGAACTGATGATCGTCGTCGCGATCATCGGCATTCTGGCGACCATCGCCTTACCGATGTACACCAACCATCAAGCCCGCTCCAAGGCCGCCGCCGGCCTGCTGGAGATCAGCGCCCTGAAAACAGCGATGGACCTGCGCTTGAACGAAGGCCGCGACGTCACCGACGTCGCCAGCCTCGGCGGCCAGCCCAGCACCGCCCATTGCGCGATCACCGCCACCGGCAAGGCCAGCGACGCCAGTGGCCGCATCGTCTGCACCCTGGTCGACGCCCCCGCGACCGTGCTGGGCAAGGCCCTGACCCTGACCCGCTCAGCCACCGGTTGGGCCTGCACCACCGACATCGAAACCGACCTCGCCCCCAACGGCTGCGCCACGCCGTAAGGATGACGCAATAAACGAATGGAAACAGAGGTTTGCGTAACGGGTGCAGCAGTGGTACGTTGCGCTACACGCCGGTGTAGCTCAGTCGGTAGAGCAGCGCACTCGTAACGCGAAGGTCGCAGGTTCGATTCCTGTCTCCGGCACCACATCCAGCTCCACTGCATTCCGCTGAATGCTTTGGAAGCCCTCTAAACCGGCCTTCTGGCCGGTTTTTCGTTTCCACGACCCTCCGTCGGGAACCAACTAAGTCCCCAATAACCGGGGGTATTTTTGGGGTACAGCGTCTTTCCTGAATGGAGAACGTACCCCTATGCCACGCCTAGCCACTCCGCTCAGCGACCTCAAATGCCGCACGGCCAAACCGCGTGATCGTGCTTACAAACTGTTCGACGGCCGGGGTATGTACCTGTACGCCGCGCCCAGTAGCTCGAAGACTTGGCGGCTGCGGTATTTCAAATCCAGCGGCAAGGAAGGCACGCTGATCGCTGTAAGAAGCCAGCCCGGCGAAAACTGGACGCTCACGTCCAACAACCGTTCGTCTGTTTCCGCACCAGCATCACTTGGCCTATAGCGATGTCTCGCTAGCTGGCATCAATAGGAGCCCGCCTTGTGCGGGTTTTTTTGTTGTGCGTAGTTCCAAAATCGCCAGGTCGTGCCTAGTACTAAATCCGCGTTACTTGTAGGAATCGTCTCGTTAGCTGCTCGGGCCGCATTTGCCCCCTTCTTAGCTGTTAGGTTCTCTCGATCCTACAATTCGCAAGGGACTCTAAATGCGCGTCAGTCTGGATGGGCTTGGCCAAGCAGTAGATGGTGATATGACCACCACAGGTGCGATTTGCATCGCCACCGGGGAAGATTACCTCGACGGGGGGCGAATGGTCCTCAGGCTGGGGGATCCCACCACACCTTGTCCACTGTGCGGGCTGGAAGGAAAGGTCGTCGAAGGGGTATGGCACTTCATCTCGGATGGCCAGCCAGTCGCGATGGATGGTGCGTTAGTTGATTGCGGTTGCCCAGAAGGTAGCAACCGGGTGGTGGCGCCTTTAGGGGAGATGCCCTCGCCGCGGCTACCGGTTGCCGTCCGCACTAGCGTCAAGCCCGCTGGCCCTGGGAGCTCTAGCGCTTTAGCAGGGGCCTCGCCCGCCATGGTTGGCGGGTTGCCTGGGCAAATGCAGCCGGGATTCTATGTGGTGCCCCGGAGCATGTCGTTCCCGCAGATTCTGTTGGAGCTGGCTAGACATGATTCGACCTTGCCCATTTCGTACCTTCAACGCCTGAACCCGACTTTCGAGCAGGGGTTCAAGGCAGGGGAAATCTTCGTCATCGGCGATCCGGATAACGGTTATGCCTGCACCCAGGAGGAGGGCCAACTCATGGCAGCCGCTGAGCACGCGCGACGTTCCTTGGCTGTACTCGATTTTGCCGAGTCAGATTTCATGATGGAGTATCAGGCTGAAATTGCCGGACTGCTTAGTGACGCCAGTCTCGCCATGGGGGTGGGCAAGGACATGATGGATCACGGCCTCCGGCAGCTTCGCAGCACACTTGGCAATATCGAGCGTTTGCATCAGCAAGAATTTCTGCGCCATGGCCATCTGAATAGCCCATCGTTTTTCGCCGAGCGACGACTGTTATTGGAGCAGCTAAATGGTCAGCTGAAGGCGACTTTTCTTAATAAACATCTGAATCTAGGGGCTTACGAGAAGCTGAAGAAAAGCTTGAATATTTCCACCAAGAGCCTTGTGCATCATTGGTCGAAAGCCGGTGGGCCAGGGCATATTCCTGGGTACGCCACATACTTGGACAAAGTGGCAAAACTTAGTAAGTACCTCAGGTATGGCGGGTATGTCGGAATTGGCTTAGGTGGGACATCGTCCTATCTGAAAGTCCAGGAGGCCTGCCGTGCAGGGGAAACAGAAGCCTGCAAAAAAATTCGTTTGTCTGAGGCAGGAGTTTTCACTGGGGGTTTAGCGGGAGGAATCCTGGGTGGATACATTGCTGGGATCACTGCGCTCGCTGTATGTGGGGTGTTCTCTGCGGGTACCGCAGGTCTCGGGGCACCGATCTGTGGCATTGCGCTGGTCGGGAGCGGATCTTTTGCTGGGAGCACCGCCGGTGCGCAGGGCGGTGAGCACATGGGCGAGCTGATCTACGAATCACATTATGACTGAGTTCGAGAATTGGCCCGTGTGGCTGAAGTGGATAATGCTGGCGTGTCCGTTCGTGATCGGGTTGGCCGGTTGTGCAATCAGTGCATTCATCGCGTGTACAAGAAATTTCACTGTTGCAATCTCGGCTATCCAAAGTCATCCCGGCCTGGAACAGATGAAACTGTTTTTGGGCACGCGGTGCTTTCGCGCTCGGTGGCTGCTGATAACGTTTCTTTGTGGAATACTCATTTGGCCTGGCATACACATGCGCAGGGGGCATCTGGACATTGAAGAATTCGAAAACTTTCCTGCAAAAATTAAGTTGGCTCTACAAATATCCTCGTGGCTGACGGCCTTCGGCTTCGCTTGGATGTGGGTGACCTACGCATTCACCAAGGCATGAACGTTGATGCCACGGCGATCGTCGCTCTCACTGGACCCTTCGCAATTTCAGATTCGATTCCACTGTAGGCCATAAATAGCTGACTTGTTGATAGATACCCTGATGAGGTCCGTCTATAAATCCACCAAATGCCAGTTCCGTGAAAGCCGGCCCTGATTCATCTGCACCCGCGCTTTGCAAAGAAGCGCCAGCGGTTCCGCATAGCTTCGATCCAAAGCGGTCATCGGCAAGACCATCGGTTTACTCAATTTTCGAAGACAGCCGTGACCTTGAGAAGACCCGCTACGGGGCGACCGGTCCCACCACGTCGCCCGCTGTGCGGCTAAAACCGGTTCTCCAGTGCTCACTCGATATGGAGGAATCGCACAGTGGCGGTGTGGGACATAAATAATGTCCTGTTTTGACAAGAGCCTGTCTTACCTGAAGGGTTGATCACGCCCTCCACCATGAATAATTCACATAACGGCTCGCTTCGCGCCACAGGCCAGTCGTTGCGGTTTCGCGAGTAAGCAGCCTCGTCTTACAACTCCAATGCTGCGGCGCCCCTTGCACCGGCAATCCGGTAGCACTCCTATAAAACGCAAGCGCATTACACCCAGAGGCTGGCAGTTGCTGCCAATGTTCCGAGAGCACCTGCGTTGGTTTCCTGGCCGCGTGCTACAGAAGTCGTTGAGATTTCGCAGGAAGCACCGGGCGTTCGCTCAGTCTGGCTCCGAGATCCCCTGCCCGTGCTTGGCTCGCTGGATAGCTTTGTAGCTGGGCAGTATGTGGCTGTTCATCCCCTGACAGGGGATGCAACATGGCGCCGCTACACCGTTTCAGGCATTGAGGGTGATCGATTACGGATCACGGTGAAACAGGGGAGTGGTGCCGGCTCCCAGGCTATACATGCTTTAGAAGTAGGGCAGCATCTACATCTGACAGGCCCCTCAGGCTCAGATACCTTACAGCGGGAATAGGTGTAACCCCGACGATCACCAAGCTGAAAGCGCTCGCGGACGCGAACTACCCGCATCCTGTACGTGTTGTGCACACCGTGAGAAACAGCGATGACCTGGCCCTGTGGAATGAGGTCAGTACGCTGGTGGGGCGGTTGAGCAAAGGTACTGTCGCTTTGCATGTGACTCAGGGGAAGAATGAAATAGAATGCGCGATCCAACGCCGGCCGGACATCACCGCGTTGGTCACCGATGCTGCCAACACTGGGGCTGCAATCCATGTGTGCGGGCCTGAAGGTTTTCAAAGCCAGATACAGAACAGTGTGATTCAAGGCAGACGCTGTCGATCGGCTGCACATGGACACCTTCGCAACCCCCGATACGCCGGTTGAGATGCGCAAAATTCCTGAATGCGGTCCATTCACCGTCACTTTTAGCAGAACAGGCCTCTCGGCAGTCTGGCATCCTTCGGACGGCTTCCTCCTCAGCTTCGCAGAAGCCAAAGGGCTCGTACTACCGGCCCATTGCCGTGCCGGGTTATGTCAAACCTGCGGGTGCGCGGTGTTGGAAGGGAAAATTCAGAGTCTCTCTGACTCCCTAATAGTCAATGACTGCTATGCCTACTTATGCGCAGCCATACCTGGAAGTGACATCCTATTGGGCTGTTGAAGGCTAAAACTGTCGGATCGATTCGGTAGGTTGAACAAGGGCCTGGATTTCGTATTTCTGTGCGGATTCTGGGTTGGTTGAACGGCTAAGTCTTTTCGAATTTCACGTAGGCGCGCACCCCTGGATAGGCTGGTTGAGGAATCACACTGCCTGGGTCGATATCTCCCAATCCAGAGAAAAAGCTTGAGATGGGCTTTGGCGGATGTGTGGCAGATTGCGGCGCCTTCCATCCTCAAGCATTCAACCCAGGTGCCGGCTCACACAGCTTAGGGTTGGGCCGCACTTTCAAGGGGCAGTTCAGTCCGGTCGACCACGGCAGATTTGATCAAATCAACCACTTCCAGCACCTCTGTTACCAACGGCCCGGCATCAGACAAAAATGCCATGCTGCTGGCAACATTGTCCTGATACAGGCAGGAGTACCATTGGAACGCGTTCCAATTCCTCCACGTCAACGATGGGAGTGAAATGCCTTGCGCGGATAATTCACCCCCGCTCGTCAGCTTCCCGCCCCTGATCAGCACCACGCCGTAATGCAGCGCCTCGGACGCAACCTCAACTCTAAGCAGCACGCCATCGACGCCAATGTCGAAAAACTCCCCCACGTGCTTCAATCTCGAAGCCTTGGGATAGAACCATTTGCGGCAATGCTTCTCGCTGCAGTCATGCCCAGAAAAGCCAGGCGGCGCTGACGCCGGTTTGCACTGGGCCGACAACCCATCTCGCACTGCATTGAAGAAATTAAATAATACCGTTCCCTTCGCATGGGGCAGTGCCTGGGCAATGGCTTCGGCAGCCTGCAAGTTGTCGCCGGCAATAAGCAGTTCGATCAGTGCATTTCGTGTGGTATGCGTCATAGTTTGCCCGGTGATTTTCTGGACCAGATGCTTGTACTGGATCAGTGCGTGCTGAAGCGTCGGCGTTGCGGTCGAGATGCTGATGCACTGCTCAAGCCAGCCGAGGATATGCTCCTGGTAGGACAGCTGGCGGTAGCTCACGCCGCAATGACTGTTTGCGTGCGCTTGCGTGCCTTTCTTCGTCAGGTACCACAACTGCCACGGTTTTCGGGAGATCTTGCCAATCTCGTCATAGCGCTTGAGTTGCTGGTTACCGTCGGGAGCGTCGATCTTGTTTTCTATCAGGATGAGGTGGTCCCGCAAGTGGATAACCACGTCGACACGACCGTACCCTGCAAAAAACTGCTCCTTGCTCACCTTGGCGTCGCTGATGCTGCCTTCGTATTCGAAACCCATTGTCGCCAGGAAGCGTTCGAGAAAGCATTCACCTTGGCCGTGGCGGCCCTTGGGGTTCAAGAGCTCTGCAATCATCGCAGAATGGGTATTGACCTCGGCCCGCTCGATTCGGGTGATGGAGAAGATATTGAAAAGCTCACCGCTTGCTGCGAGCTTGGCTTCTGTCTCCCTCACCAGGCTGCCTGCCTGATTCAACAACAGTTGCGCGTTGTCCATGCTCATTATTTGTCCAGAATCAGATTCAGTATTGTCCCGTGGTTCGGGGTCGAGTGAGAGGTAAACGGCGTTCTGTAGCGATCAGGTATTTACACATCACCCGGCAAATCGGGTCTTGCTAGCGCAATGCACTTTTCAACCCCCGCCTAAGCAGGCCTCACCGTGCCAATCACGTAAAAGTCCAATCTCGCCCCAACACCACCTCACAAAACGCCCCCTCAAGCGTCGCATTGTGATGCGCCACAATCTGCTCAGCCCGCATCTGCGCGGTATCCGTACAACTATGCCCATCCGCAACCAGCACCGCCTCGAACCCAAGATCCCGAGCGGCCCTGCAGGTGCTATCCACACAGTACTGGGTCTTCATCCCGGTAATCACCACCCCGGTCGCCCCTAGCGCCCGCAAATCGTCAGCCAGGCCTGTCCGCGTAAACGCATTGGGCCGGTGCTTCTCGAACACCACCTCGCCACCCGCAAGCCGCAGCTCCGGCGCAAGTTGCGTCAATGCACTGTCCGGCGCAATCGGCGAGTCAGCGGGCCCTACATGGCGGGCGAGAAAGATCGGCGCACCAGCACTGCGCGCCTTGTCCATCAGTTCATTGATGTTTTCCAACAGGGCTTCGCAACGCCATGGCGTTTCCTGGCCATGCACCAAGCCAACTTGAACATCCAGAATCATTAGTGCGTACATTCGTGCGTTTCCTTGCATGAGGCCAGCGAAGCAAGGGCACAAAAAAGGCCCTGTCCATCACTGGCGGGCCTTTGAAGTCTGTTCGCTATGTGCTCACGACACCTCGCACGCTCCACCAGAGGCGGTCGTGGTGGTGGTTGTCGGGGTCGAGCGGTAGGTGATCATTGCCCGACACTAGCAATACTGAACTGTGCTTACAAGCGTAGTGCTGCCACGCACCTTATCTTTCCATGGCTCCTAATTTAGCGATCTGGATCTAAAGCTTACTCAGCACCATGAATCAGCGTTTCAATCTGGCCAGATGCCATAATCTCTTGCGAGTAATTCTCAACACCGTTAGCATCGCCGCTTCTTCTGTGCCCGGCATACGCCAATGTCTGACGAGCAGCAAGCCCGCAGCCTGTCGCTGCTCTATCAGCGCCACCGCAACGAGTTGCTGGCGTTCCTCACCCGCAAGGTGCGTTGCCGTGAAACCGCTCGCGACCTCACGCAGGACACGTTTGTACGTCTGCTACACAGTGAACACGGCCATGTAGGCAATTTACGGGCCTTTCTATACCGTATCGCTACCAACCTGAGTATCGACCATGCTCGCCGCACCCAAGTACGCGGCGTCAACGACGAGCAGGCGTTGGAGCAGTTGCTGACGGATGCCACGCCTGAGCGCAGCGCGGTCGCAGGCAATACACTGGCCCACTTGGAGCGCCTGATTGATGGCCTGCCGTCGCCAACACGGGAGGTCTTTCTGCTGGCTCGTGTCGAGCAATTGGGGTACAAGCAAATTGCCCGGCGGCTGGGGCTCAATGAGCGGGCAGTTGAACGGCACCTCAATAAAGCCCTCCAGCAGTGCGCAGCGGCCGCCCTGGACGCGCGTATGCAGATCGAATCGTCATGACTGGCTCCCAAAAACACGATGCCACCACCCAGCAGCAGGCGCTGGACTGGTTTACTCGTCTGCGCGCTGCAGACGTCACGGTCCAGGAGCGCGCCACCTTCGAAACATGGCTTCAACTACCGCGGAACGCGCATGCCTACGCCCAGGTGGAGCACATGTGGCAGTGCCTTGAGCTGCCAGCACGGCGCGTACGCAAGGCACGGCGAACCGTAATGGCAAAGGGGTTGCGCCTGGGCGCAGCGGCCTGCCTGTTGCTCGCACTGGGTACGCTCATCCTGGCACGGCCCGGGCTGGTGAATCTTGGCGCTGACATTGCCACCGCCACAGGTGAGCGACGCGAAATCCAGCTTGGCGACGGCTCCCGTCTCATGCTCGACAGCGCCAGCGACGTGGATGTGGATATGGCTGGGGCTACACGCAGCGTCCGCTTGCGCCATGGGCGCATGTTCGCCGATGTAGTCCACGATGGCCGACCCTTCGTGGTTCATGTGGGTAAAGCCAGGATCCAGGTGCTGGGAACACGGTTCTCCGTCAGCCGCGCGGGAGACGAAGATGAGGTGATATTGCTGAGCGGCCACGTACAGGTGTCCACGCCGACCCAGCAGCGACACCTGACGCCCGGTCAGCGCGTGACGCTGCGCGGGGCTGAGGTCACTGGCCCGGAGACGGTAGACGCCGAACGTCTGCTGGCCTGGCGCACTGGGCAACTCAGGGTTCGTGATGTGTCGTTGCAACAGGTTCTGCAGCAACTGGCGGCCTACCAGGGGAAACAGCTTGTGCTGGTGAACGAAAAAGCTGGGCAGCGTCGGGTGAGCGGAAGCTTCAACCTGGATGAGCCTGGCACGGCACTCGATGCCTTGATCGCCAGCCAGCATCTGCAGATCAGTGAGCTATTGGGCCACTGGTTGATTATTCGATAGGTTCCCTCGTGCGGGGAATGCGAGGCGTGCTGCGTCACACCCATACATAAGAAAAATTTGCATTCGCATTTCTTGGGGAAGACACATGCACCGCTTACGCACAATGCTGTTCAAACGCAGTACGCTGGCCACGGCGCTCCTGGCGCCAAGCCTGTTGCCATCGATGTTCTCGCTGCCCGTACAAGCGCAGGAGCACCCAATGGAACGGGCCCAGGTGCAGCAGCATACTTTCGATATTCCTGCCCAGCAGCTGGCTGACGCCCTAGACGCGTTCAGCGCGCAGAGTGGCTATCAAGTGATCTACACCGCCGAGCAGGTAAACGGCCAAACATCGGCTGGCGTGCGGGGCAGTTTCGGTGTTCGTGAAGCCCTGAACGTGTTGCTGAGCAGCAGCAAAGCGCAGGTCAGCCAGCCCAATGGCAACAGCTTTGTGATCACTGTGCCGATGCAGGTCGGTGGTAGCATACAGCTCGATACGCTTAGCATCTCTGGCAAGGCGCCTGGCTCGACTACAGAGGGGTCGGGGTTGTACACCACCTATTCTTCGAGTAGCTCCACACGCCTGAACCTCACCCCGAAGCAGACGCCGCAGTCGCTGACGGTGATGACGCGCCAACGGCTCGATGACCAGAAGCTCACCACGCTCAACGAGGTGTTGGAGCAGACCCCAGGCATCACTGCCTCGCACACCAGCATCGGGGCTGAAAACAACACCTACTGGTCACGCGGATTCCAGATCAACAACTTCGAGATCGATGGCGTACCGACGTCGTCGCGCATCGACAATTCGACGCACTACACGGCCATGTACGACCGGGTCGAGATCGTGCGCGGCGCCACAGGGCTGATCAGTGGCTCCGGTACCCCCTCGGCGACCATCAACCTCATTCGCAAGCGGCCTACTTTCGAGCCTCAGACCAGCGTCCGCGCCGAGGCTGGCAGTTGGGACCGTTACGGTGTCGGCCTTGATGTTTCCGGGCCATTGACCGAGTCGGGTAATGTGCGCGGCCGCCTGGTACTGGACTACAAAGACCAGAAGTACTGGGTTGACCGCATGTCGTCTGACGCCGCGCTGATATATGGCATCGCCGAAGTTGACCTGGCGCCTTCGACCCTGCTCACGCTGGGGTTCAGTCATGCCAATACGCATACCAACTCACCGCTTCGTGCGGGCTTTCCCGCTTATTTCAGCAACGGCAACAAGACTGACTTCCCTCGCTCGACGAACAGCTCGCCCGACTGGGCGTATTACGATCGCAAAGTGACCAACCTGTTCGGCTCGGTAGAACATACCTTCGATAACGGCTGGAGCGCCAAGATGGAGCTCAGCCATACGCAGAATACCTTCGACCAGCTCACCAACTACCTTAACGGCGCGATCGATCAGCAGACCGGAGAGGGCGCCTACCTCTACCCCAATCGCTGGACCGGCACACCTCGACAAGACACCGTGGACGCCTATGTCACTGGGCCGTTCAGCCTGCTGGGGCGCGAGCATGAACTGATCGTGGGCACGACGCTGTCGCGTTATCGAGAGCACACCCCCGAGCGTGGCGGCTGGTACGGGCCGTGGACTGGCTACGACGGTACCCTGGGCAGTTTCTTCACCTGGGACGGCAGCGGGCCTCGTCCCGACACCACCCCGGTGGGCAAAAGCCTGATCGACGAAGACCAATACGCCGCCTACCTCACCACGCGTCTGCACGTAACGGACAATACCCATATCATTCTGGGTAGCCGCGTCACCGACTGGAAACGGTCCAACGACAGAGTCGACGAAGACGGCCTCAGGACCAGTGACAGCCAGAATCGGCATGGCGTGTTCCTGCCATATGCAGGGCTGGTTTATGACCTGAACGATACCTGGTCCCTGTACGGCAGTTACACCAAGATTTTTAACCCTCAGCAGTACGGCATGAAAGGCGATAACGACAAGGCGCTAGACCCTCAGGAAGGGGTTGGCTACGAGGTGGGGATCAAAGGTAGCTTCAACGACGATCGGCTCAACGCCAGCCTGGCGTTGTTCAAGATCGAGCAGGACAACCTGGCGGTCTATGTGCGCGATCCGGATATCTATCGGCTCGAGCAGGGCACCACGACCAAGGGCGTCGAGTTGGCGCTTGATGGCGAGCTTGCTGATGGTTGGCAAGTCATGGCCGGCTATGCCTATAGCATCAGTACCAACCAGGACGATCAGCGCATCGTCACCAACATTCCCCGCCACAGTCTCAAGACATTCACCACCTATCGCCTCCCTGGGGCCCTGGACCACGTGGCGGTAGGGGGGGGCATCAATTGGCAGAGTAAATACGGTCAGGACTTGCGCACCTTCACTCAAGGCAGTTTTGCCGTAGTCAACCTCATGGCTCGGTACGATGTAAGCAAGGACCTTAGCCTCAAGCTGAACCTCAACAACGTCTTCGACCGGTCCTACTATGGATATGCCGACAGCTGGGTGGTGTATGGCGAGCCACGTAATTTCGTGACCAGTGTTGAATACCGTTTTTGATCAGCGCTCAGCGGGCTGCGCGCAATTGGCACGCAGCTTCGAGACTTCTTTACAACCCCGGCCTCCTGTACAAAATGGCGGGTTGAAAAGGAGTCCCCATGAAACGCGTCATGATCGTTGGTCAGCCGGGCGCCGGCAAGAGCACGCTGGCTCGCCAGCTGGGCGAGCGAACCGGCTTGCCGGTCGTGCATATCGATACCATTCACTGGCTACCCGGCTGGGTCGAACGCAGCCGGGACGAAAAGACCCGCCTGTGCCATGAAGTGGAGGCGCGCGAACGGTGGATTTTCGAGGGCGGGCATTCGGCGACCTGGGACAACCGTCTTGCCAGGGCCGAAATGCTTATCTGGATTGACCGTTCCCTGACGGTCCGATTGTGGCGTGTGCTGGTCAGGACCCTGACCCAGTTGGGCCGCACACGCCCGGACCTGCCAGGCGACTGCCCCGAATCGCTGCGCAATTTGCCTGGCTTCATCCGGTTCATCTGGTCCACGCGGCATTCTTCACAGGACAAGATCAAGCACCTGATGGCGACGGCGCCTTCGGGGTGCCGGGTCGTGCACCTGCGCTCCAACCGGCAGACGCGTCAGTTTCTGGCGTCGATCGATTCGCAGCCCTGAGGTATGTGACGCTTGTCGGCCACGGCGTTAGCGGCGTTTGGCCTGGTCCAGCAGCAGGGGTGCATCCTGGTCACCGAACATCCCTTCGACGCACGCCTTGAACTGGCCGAGCGTGAAGGGCTTGGGCAGCAAGCGCGAATGAGGCTGCTGCTCGGCAAGGCTGGCCGGCGCCTCGATCAACCCTGAAATGAACAGCACCCGCACTGCCGGCACAAGCGCCCGCACCCCTTGGGCGATGTTGTCTCCCGTCAGGCCGCCGGGCAGGACCAGGTCGGTCACCACAAGCTTCAGGTCTTGGGACTGTTCGATCAGGTGCAGCGCGTCGGCAGGATGGGTGACTTCGATCACCTCGAAACCGAGCTCCTGCAACGCTTCGCCGACCAGCTCCCGGATCGCGCCCTCGTCCTCGATCACCAGTGCACTGCCGCGGTTGTCGGTACGGGCTGCCAGGGTGGCGTGCGTGATTGCTGTGACGCTGGACGGGGCCGGCTCAAGGTGGACGGGCAACAGCAGACTGACCGTGGTGCCGCTGCCCATGACCGATTCGATCACTGCCGTGCCGCCCGCCTGGCGAGCGAAGTCCCTGACCATCGAAAGCCCCAGACCCGTGCCCGACCCCAGCGGCTTGGTGGTGAAGAACGGTTCGAAGGCCCGCTCGGCAATGCTGGCCGGCATCCCCAGGCCTGTATCGGTGACGCTTACCTGAATGTATTCGCCAGCGCGTAGCCCAAGCTGCTCCAACTCAGCCAGGCTGCGGGTGACTTTGCTGATCCGCACCTGCAAACGGCCTCCTTGGGGCATGGCGTCACGTGCGTTGATGCACAGATTGAGCAGCGCATTTTCCAGCTGATGGGCGTCGCAGTAGCACAAGGCTGGCGCCGGATATGGGCTGAGCTGAAATTCGATCTTGGGTGTAAGGGTTCTGGCCAGCAGCTCTTTCATGTCGTCCACCAGCAGCACCACATCGACCGTGGTGCTGGCCAGTGGTTGCCGCCTGGCGAAGGTCAGCAGGCGGTGGGTGAGGGTGCTGGCCTTGCGAGTGGCAGTTCTGGCCAACGCCAGGTAACGGCCCAGTTCGTCATGCCGGCCTTGCGCCAGGCGTTGCTCGATCATGTCCTGTGTGCCGGTGATCACGGTCAGCAGGTTGTTGAAGTCATGGGCCAGGCCGCCGGTGAGTTGCCCGAGCGCTTCCATCTTCTGGCTTTGCTGCAATTGCTGGCTGACCTGCTCGAACGCCTGCTGCCGCTCGCGGTACTGGGTGACGTCACGTGCCACGGCGAAGTAACGGCCCTCGAACCCGGCAATACGCCAGTTGAGCAGCAAGGGTTGGCCATCGCTGCGCACGCTCTGGGTGTCGAGCTCGACGATAGGCTTGTGGTTGAGCTCGCGCAACGCGTTCGCCAATTGTGCGGGAGAGATGAAACTGTAGAACGTCCCAGTCTTGAGCTGTTCTTCAGTGAAGCCCGTCTCTACCTGCCACGCCGGGTTCACCGACAGCACCTGGCCGTTTTCGGACAACGTGCAGATCAGGTCGGGGGACACCTTCCACAGGCTGTCGCGCTCCCCCGTTCGGTGTTGCACTTGCTGCTCGAGCGTATCGTTGAGCCGTTCCACGGCGCTCAGGTTACGCCTGAGCGAAGCACACACCACCGCCATGGCGAAGGTCACCACGCCAAAACTCAGGCTGTTGGCCCACGTGGCCCAGTCAGCATCGAAACCCAGCGGCCCGATGAAAAAATACTGGGCGATCAGCACCGCCATGATGCAGGCCAGCAGGGAGGGACCTGCGCCGAACCAGAACCCGATCAGCATCAGCCCAGGAATGAAAAACAGGTAGGGGAGCGCGACAGGCGACATCTGCGCGCGCGCCAGGGAGCACGCAGCGATGATCAACGCGGCGCCCACGTAGCGGCTGGCCGTGCTCGGTTCGGCACGTCGCAGGCGTTGCAGGATGGCGGTAATCCTTTCTTTGAACCAGGCCAAGGCTGACTCCGTAACAGGCTGAGCATCATCTGAGCGATCTGCCGTGCCAAGCGCGGCTGACAGCCTTTTAGGCTAGCTGACCGCAGGCGTCCAATAGATTTTTTGGCCGACCGCCGGTGGGGGTGCTCAATTGTCGAGAGAAACCGATCACAGCTAAGCTGGCAATGTGCCTTCTGGGCTAGAATTTGCTGTTACCGCGACCGGAGCTTTCATGGACAACTTGACGACCCTTCGAGACGAGCGCTTGCGCCTGGTTGAAGTGGACCGCCTTACATCGGACCTGGCAAATGGAGAGGATCCGGTGCTCAATGGCGTCGTCAACATGCTCTGTGCGCACTTCGACGTCCCCACCGCGCTGGTCAGCATCGTCGACCGCGATTACCAGGTATTCAAAGCCAAGATCGGCATGGCCGACGACCGCACGCCGCGCGAAATGTCCATCTGCGCCCACGGCCTGCGCCAGGAAACGGTGCTCGAGATCTGCGACACGCTGCAGGACCCGCGCACGGTGGATAATCCGCTTGTGCAATCGGCCCCCCACATTCGCTACTACGCTGGCGCACCGCTGATCGTTCGGCCAGGCATCAGCCTGGGTGGGCTGTGCATCATCGACCATGCCTCGCGCGAAGCCTTGTCGGAGCGCGACCGTAAACTGCTGACCAACGCCGCCAAAGTGGTGGTGGCTCGTCTGCAATCGATCCACCGGCAGAACTTCTACGATCCGATGACCGGGCTGCCCAATCGGCGGCGGTTCGAGACGGACTTCAAGGAAGGTGCCGTGACGGCCGGTCAGGTGGCTGTTTTCATCGAGCCGGTGTCGGCCGCGGGTATGGACCGACTGTTCAAGGCGCTGGGTATCGAGTTTTTCACCGATTTCATGCTGGCAGTCAAAGAAGTGCTGCTCACAACACTTCCGCCCGGCTGCCGCCTTTATCGGGCCAGTACCCTGGGCTTCATGACGGTCATTGAGGCGTGCGATACCAGCTTTCTCGCTGGTTGGCTTCAGACGCTGGTGGCTTCGCTCGGTGGGCCACTGCGCAGCGGTCACGTGCCGGTCACGCCGGATGTCGGCATCAGCGTCCTGACACTGGGCGTGGACGCCAGCGCCTCGCCAGACATCCTGCGCCTGATGGCCAGCATGACCGACACCGCTCGCAAGAGCGAGCAGCGCTGGTTGGCGTACGACCCGGTGGTGGACGCGAAACTGCGTCGTAACACCGCCATACTCAATGCCTTGGAAGCCGCACTGCTGGCACCTGACCAGTTGAGCCTGGCCTACCAGCCCAGGATCGACCTTGGCAGCAACCGCTGCGTGGCGGTCGAGGCGCTCTTGCGCTGGACGCATCCGCAGCTGGGCGTGATCAGCCCGGCCGAGTTTATTCCGCTGGCGGAAACCACCGCGTCCATCCGCGGCATTACTCGCTGGGTGGTGGAACAGGTGTGCCGTCAAATTGCCCAGTGGCAGGCTAGCGACCTGATGTTGCAGGTCTCGTTGAACATCTCGGCCCTCGATCTGGGTGATGGTCAGCTGTACGAAGATGTCACGCGAGCGCTAGCCCGACACCAGGTGCACCCGAGCTTGGTGGAGCTCGAGTTCACCGAAAGCGCCCTGGTAGCCGACTTCGATGCCGTGCAGGAGCAGCTCCAGCGCTTCCGCGCCCTGGGCATTTCGATCGGCATCGACGATTTTGGCAGCGGCTACAGCAACTGGATCTACCTGCGCAAAATCCCCGCCACCAGCGTGAAGCTCGACCGTTCCCTGCTGGCCGAACTGCAGCCTGGCGGCAATGACTGGCACATCGTGCGCGGGCTGGTCAGCCTGCTGCGCGACCTGCGCCTGACGGTGGTGGCCGAGGGTGTGGAGACGGACCTGCACCATCATGTGCTACGGGGGTGGGGCTGTGATCAAGGGCAAGGCTATTATTACGCAAGGCCCCTCCCCGCAGATGACCTGGCTGCATGGTTGCGTCAGCCGCGGCAAGCCTGACGTTAGGTGAAGCAGCACTCGGTGTGCGCTGCCTGTCAGCGCCTGTTCAATCCCAACAGTTGTCATCCGCAATGACGAGGATCGCCATGTTCAACAAAGCGCTTAGGGATGAGGTCGAGGCACTCAAACGGGAGCTGCATGGGCTCAGGGCTGCGCAACAGAGCAGGTCCACAGAGATGCTTGAAATCACCGTGGACCGCGACCTGCTGATCACGGCCGTCAACCCGCGGTTTTCCAGCTTCGTGGGGATCGACGCTTCAAAGCTTGTCGGCACATCGATGGGCGCGCTCACGCCTGACTATGTGAAGGACTTGCCGTGCTACAAGGATTTCCAGACCGCGATGAGCCAGGGCACTGGGGTGAGCGACGACTACCGCTACATCGCGGCCGATGGGCGTCTGGTCTGGATGCGCGCGGCGTGGTGCCCGGTCAAGGCCCCCAGCGGTGAGGTGACCCACATGACGGCCTACGGCACCGAGGTCACCGCCGCCATCGACAAGGCCCGTGAAAACGACGAGCTGATCAAGGCGCTTTCACGGTCCACGGCGGTGATCGAGTTCGCACTGGACGGCACCATACTCACCGCCAACCAGAACTTCCTCAATACGGTGAACTACACGCTCCCGGAAATCGTCGGCAAGCATCACAGCATCTTCTGCGATCCGGCCTACACCCGGTCGGCGGATTATCAGCGACTGTGGGCCAGCCTCAACGACGGTCGCTTCGTCGCCGAGCGCTTTTTGCGGTTCGACAAGGGCGGCCGCGAGCTGTGGCTCGAAGCCTCCTACAATCCGGTGCGCGACACCCGCGGGCGGCTGTACAAGGTCGTGAAGTTCGCGGTGGATATCACCGCTCAGGTCGAAAGCGAGAAGCAGGTCAGCTCGGCAGCGGACGTTGCCTATGAGATCTCCATGAAGACCGACAGCTCCGCCCAGCGCGGCGCGGAGGCGGTCAGGGACACGGTGGAGACCATGAACCGCATCGTCGAGCAGGTCTCGAACGTGTCCACGGGTGTCGAGGCGCTGGGGCATCAGTCGCACCTGATCACGTCCATTGTGTCGACCATCGGCGGCATCGCCCAACAGACCAACTTGTTGGCCCTGAACGCGGCCATCGAAGCTGCGCGCGCCGGTGACCAAGGGCGGGGCTTTGCCGTGGTGGCGGACGAGGTTCGCAAGTTGGCCGGGCGAACCAGTGCCGCGACCCAGGAAATCGTCGAGGTGGTACAGAAGAACAACGCGCTGGTGGAGGAGGCGGTACACAGCATGGGCGAGAGCAGGAAACAGGCTGAATTGGGCCTGAGCCTGGCTCAGCAGGCGGGTACCGTGATCACGGAAATCCAGTCAGGTGCGCAGGAAGTGGTCACCGCCGTGGGCCAGTTCTCTTCGAAACTGGTGGCGGAGGCGGGGCGTTAGTCCGATCCGGCAGCACGGCTGCCGATGAACGCAGCGCCTGCCCCTGGCCAAGGGCAGGCGCTAGGCACCGTCAGCGCTGATAGGCCCTGCCGTAATGCCGCTCAAGGCGCGCCTGTACCAGCTCCAGCGCGATCGACAACACCCAGTAGATCACGGCAGCGGTGGTCAGCATTTCCAGGTAGCGGTAGCTCGACCGTCCGTAGGACTGGGCCAGGAACATGATCTCCCACACCCCCATCACCGAGATCAACGACGAATCCTTGAGCATGGAGATGAACTGGTTGGCGGTTGGCGGGATGATCACCCGCATGGCCTGCGGCAGAACGATGTGGCAGAAAATCTGCGGCGGGCGCATGCCCAGCGCCAGCGCAGCTTCGCGTTGGCCTCGGGCAACACCCAGGATGCCCGCGCGGAAGATTTCACTGAGGTAAGCGCCGTAGTTCAGCGACAGGGCGATGATACCGGCGCTGATCGCGCCGGGCACCAGGCCTATCTGGGGCAAGCCCAGGTAGATGAGCAGAATCTGGATCAGCAGCGGTGTACCGCGGAAAAACGACGTGTAGAAACTGGCAACACCCACCAGCACCGCGCTGCCGGACAAGCGTGCCAGCGCAGCGGCAAAGCCCAGCGCCACCGACACCACCATCGAGCATATGCACAAGAACAGCGTCAGCGCTGCGCCCTGCAGAAAACCATTGGGCCCCAGTTTGAAACCGGCCAAGTTGGGAAACTTCTCCAGGATGATCGAGAACTTGAGGTCGAAGCTCAGGAAGAACCCGACGAACAGGGCGAACATCACCAGCCAGGTGAGCATCAACCGTGTGCGAAAACCCAGCAGGCGTGTGCCCGTGGTACTGGTCACGGGCTTGGGGGAGGGCGGAAACGTGCTCATTTGCTGATATCGGCGCCGATCCACTTCTGCGACAGCTTGCTCAGGGTGCCGTCTGCCTTGAGCTCGGCGAACACCTGGCGAACCTTCGCATCCCACTCTGGGTCGCCCTTCTCGATGGCGACCGAGTTGGGTTCTTCATACAACGGCGCACCGGCGAGCTTGAAACGTTTGTCCTGGTCCAGGCGCGGCTTGGCCGTGACCAGGTTGGTCAGGATTGCATCCAGGCGCACGCCCGCGCCCAGCCCTAGGTCCTGGAACGCCACATTGTCGGTGTCATACGGGGCGATCTGCACGAAGTCGAAGGGGTAGTCGAGGGTTCGGCCCTCGTCACCCTCGATGACCAGATTCTTGTTCAGGTAGCTTTCATAGCTCGACGCGCTGGTCAGGCCGACCTTGCGCCCGTCCAGGTCCTTTGCACCGTGGATGCGGTCATCCTTGGCATTGACCACGATGACAGCCGGGGAGGCGTAGTACTCCACAGGGAAGTCGAACACCTGGGCGCGGGCCTTGCTGGGGGTCATCGAGCAAATGCAGATGTCGTAGCGCCCACTCCAGCGACCGGCGGCGATCACATCCCAGGAAGGCGTCTCCAGGCGCAGCTTCACGCCCAGCTTGTCCGCCACTGCCTTGGCGACATCCACGTCGAAGCCGTCGAGCTGGTTCTGGTCATTGAGAAACGAGAAGGGGGGATAGCTCTCCATCAGTACATTGACCAGTTCCTTGCGTGATTCGACCCGCTCCAGCGTGGCGCCGGCAAAGGCCTGGGTGGCGGTCGCAAGCAACGCAAGGCTTGCACCGAGCAATGTGGAAAAACGCATGTTCATACCTGAAGTGT
>NZ_JBJJMO010000034.1:0-47693 GCF_046231935.1 Pseudomonas sp. KCJK9111
AATTGAGCCAAAAAAAAGAGCTCCCGAGGGAGCCCTTTATGAAGCACTAGGCTATTAGACGCCAGACGCCTTGGCTGCCGCGACGTCCTTGATGGACAGCTTGATACGGCCGCGGTTATCCACGTCCAGTACCAATACTTCGACTTCCTGACCTTCCTTGAGGATGTCGGTGACTTTCTCGACGCGCGCATCGCTCAGCATGGAGATGTGCACCAGGCCATCCTTGCCCGGCAGGATGTTGACGAAGGCGCCGAAGTCGACGATACGCTCGACCTTGCCCACGTAGATCTTGCCAATCTCGGCCTCGGCAGTGATGCCCAGGATGCGCTGCTTGGCGGCATCTGCCGCTTCCTTGGTCTCGCCGAAGATCTTGATCGAGCCGTCGTCTTCGATATCGATCGAAGCCTTGGTCTCTTCGCAGATGGCGCGAATGGTGGCGCCGCCCTTGCCGATCACGTCGCGGATCTTGTCCGAGTCGATCTTCATGGCGATCATGGTCGGCGCGTTGGCCGACAGTTCGGTACGCGACTGGGCAATGATCTGGTTCATCTGGCCGAGGATGTTCAGGCGCGCTTCCAGGGCTTGGCCCAGGGCGATTTCCATGATCTCTTCGGTGATGCCGTTGATCTTGATGTCCATCTGCAGCGCGGTGACGCCCTTGGCGGTACCGGCTACCTTGAAGTCCATGTCGCCAAGGTGGTCTTCGTCACCCAGGATGTCGGTCAGAACGGCAAACTTCTCGCCTTCCTTGACCAGGCCCATGGCGATACCGGCAACCGGTGCTTTCATCGGCACACCGGCATCCATCAGGGCCAGCGAGGCACCGCAGACCGAAGCCATGGAGCTCGAACCGTTGGACTCGGTGATTTCCGAGACGACACGGATGGTGTACGGGAATTCGCTGTCGCTTGGCAGCATCGCCTGCACGCCGCGACGCGCTAAACGACCGTGGCCGATTTCACGACGGCCAGCACCGCCCATGCGACCACACTCACCGACCGAGAACGGTGGGAAGTTGTAGTGCAGCATGAAGGGGTCTTTCTTCTCGCCTTCCAGGGTGTCCAGCAACTGTGCGTCGCGGGCAGTACCGAGGGTGGCAACGACCAGCGCCTGGGTCTCGCCACGGGTGAACAGTGCCGAGCCGTGGGTTTTGGGCAGAACACCGACTTCGATGTTCAGCGGACGCACGGTGCGGGTGTCACGGCCGTCGATGCGCGGCTTGCCGTTCACGATGTTCTCGCGCACGGTGCGGTATTCGAGCTCGCCGAAGATTTCCTTGATCTGGCCGGCGGTCGGGCCAGCTTCTTCGTTGCTCAGGCGGGCAATGGCTTCATCGCGCAGCTGGCCCAGGCGGGTGTAGCGGTCCGCTTTCTGGGTGATGGTGTAGGCCTGCGACACCTGCTCGCCAAATTCGGCGCGTACCAGGTTCATCAGTTCGGTGTTGGCGGCAGCAGGCTGCCAGTCCCACGTCGGCTTGCCGGCTTCGGCAGCCAGCTCCTTGACAGCCTGGATGACGGCCTGGAACTCGTCGTGGGCGAACAGCACGGCGCCCAGCATCTGGTCTTCGGTGAGCTCTTTGGCTTCCGATTCAACCATCAACACGGCGGTTTCGGTACCGGCGACGACCATGTCCAGGCTCGAGGCAGCCAGTTGCTCATAAGTCGGGTTCAGCAGGTAGCCGGTGCTCTCGTGGAAGGCAACGCGCGCCGCGCCAATCGGGCCTTCGAATGGGATGCCGGAGATGGCCAGAGCCGCCGAGGTACCGATCATCGCGGCAACATCGGGGTCGGTCTTCTTGCTGGTGGAAACCACGGTGCAGACGACCTGCACTTCGTTCATGAACCCTTCAGGGAACAGCGGACGGATCGGACGGTCGATCAGGCGCGAGGTCAGGGTTTCTTTCTCGGAAGGACGGCCTTCACGCTTGAAGAAACCACCAGGGATCTTGCCGGCAGCGTAGGTCTTTTCCTGGTAGTGAACCGACAGCGGGAAGAAGCCCTTGCCTGGATCAGCTTGCTTGGCACCGACCACGGTCACCAGCACGGTGACGTCGTTGTCGACGGTGACCAGCACGGCGCCGGTGGCCTGACGGGCAATGCGGCCCGTTTCGAGAGTAACGGTCGATTGACCGAACTGGAATGTCTTGATTACCGGGTTCACGGTTTCCTACCTTCTTCAGTGGCTCTTGGGGGAACTGTTTTCTTGCGAATGCTTGGGCAGTGCAGGGAATCGGCCCTGTCTACCGTCCAGATACAACTCGAGGCCGGGAGCCTGGAACCGAGCAAAAAATCGCTCGAATTACCAGGCTGCCAGCCTCGAAGTCATGCGTGGCGTGCCCCACGACAAGGCTGTAAAACAGCCCTGTCGAAACCAGCGGCACGCCATGCACACCACCAACCAGGCCGCTATTAGCGACGCAGGCCCAGGCGAGCGATCAGCGCGCTGTAACGGGTGGTGTCTTTGCCCTTCAGGTAGTCCAGCAGCTTACGACGCTGGTTGACCATGCGAATCAGACCACGACGGGAGTGGTGGTCTTTGTCGTTGGCCTTGAAGTGGCCTTGCAGCTTGTTGATGTTGGCGGTCAGCAGAGCAACCTGTACTTCCGGGCTACCGGTGTCGCCGGCGGCTTGCTGGTGTTCGGCAACGATCTTAGCTTTTTCTTCAACGCTGAGGGCCATGAGGCTTCTCCTGATTAAACGGACCCCGCGAACGGGTTCCAATAGGCCAGGGACTTATCCCTGTATCAATAGAAAGAGGTGTGACCGTGCCTACTGACAGCCACCCTCTGCTCCACGGACCTCGGCAAATGCCCAGGCCCATGGTTTCGGTCATTCCGACCGAATCAATCGACGTGGCGCGATCCGCCCGTCTTCGCTCACTTCACCGATACCGATGAAGCGTGCATTGTGATCCTGTACACGAACCATGCCGAATTGCGGCGCGTCCGGTGCGCGCACTGCCTGCCCATGCAGCCAGTAGAAGGCGCTATGCTCGGACAGGCTCACCATCGGCCAGTCCTGCAGCCCGCTGTCCGACGGCATGAGGAAGCGATCAAGCGCTTCGTTGCCGCCTTCGGCGTGGGCCTGCTCAAGCTCCTCGAGCGTGACCGTCTGCGCCAGCGCGAAGGGCCCGGCCTGCGTTCTGCGCAGCTCTGCGACATACGCACCACAGCCCAGCACTTCACCGATATCTTCCACCAGGGTACGAATATAGGTGCCTTTGCTGCAGCCGACGCTCAAGCGTGCACGGGTGCCTTCGCACTCGAGCAGTTCAAGACGGCTAATAGTAACAGAACGCGCCTCGCGCTCCACTACCTCTCCTGCACGCGCCAGCTTGTACAACGGCTGACCGTCACGCTTGAGGGCCGAGTACATGGGCGGTACCTGGCTGATCGGGCCACGAAAACCGGGTAGCGCGGCTTCCAGCTCGGCGCGACCAACGGTCACTTCGCGAGTGCGCAGCACCTCGCCCTCGGCGTCGCCGGTGTTGGTCGTCTGGCCCAGCTGCATGACCGTCTCGTAGCCCTTGTCGGAGTCGAGCAGGTACTGCGAAAACTTGGTGGCCTCGCCGAAGCACAGCGGCAAGACACCGGTGGCCAGCGGGTCGAGGCTACCGGTATGACCGGCCTTCTCGGCATTGAGCAACCAGCGCACCTTTTGCAAGGCAGCGTTGGAGGTGAAGCCCAAGGGCTTGTCCAGCAGGATGATGCCGCTGACGTTGCGGCGGATACGTTTGACCTGGGCCACCGATTACTCCTTGGTGCCAGACTCGTCGGCATCCTTGTGCAGGCGGTCTTCAGCCACTGCACGCTCGATCAATGCCGACAGATGCACGCCACGGCTGACGCTCTCGTCGAAGTGGAAGTGCAATTGCGGCACGCTGCGCAGCTGCATGGAGCGACCCAAGTGCAGGCGCAGGAAGCTGGCAGCGCTGTTCAGGGCCTTGAGCGACTGCTGCACGGCATCGGGGGTCTCTTCACCCATCACGGTGATGAACACCTTGGCATGGCCCAGGTCGCGGCTCACATCCACGGCAGTGATGGTGACCAGACCGACACGCGGATCCTTGACTTCACGACGGATCAGCTCAGCCAGTTCGCGCTGCATCTGATCGCCAATGCGTTGGGTACGGCTATATTCTTTGGCCATTCTTGTTACCTGTAACGTAAAGCGGCAAACGCCCGGTCAGAACGATGCCTGACCGGGCGCTACCTGAAGAGGTGCTGCAAAGCGCCCGCCAAGGCGCTTGCAGCCTGCTCACCCTTAGAGGGTACGAGCCACCTGGACTTTCTCGAACACTTCGATCTTGTCGCCGACCTTGACGTCGTTGTAGCTCTTCACGCCGATACCACACTCCATGCCGTTACGCACTTCGGCGGCATCGTCCTTGAAGCGACGCAGCGATTCCAGCTCGCCCTCGAAGATAACCACGTCGTCGCGCAGAACGCGGATCGGGCGGTTACGGTAGACGGTACCTTCGATGACCATACAGCCAGCGATGGCGCCGAACTTCGGCGAACGGAACACGTCACGCACTTCGGCAACGCCCAGGATGTTCTCGCGAACATCGCTGCCGAGCATGCCGGTCAGGGCTTTCTTGACGTCTTCGATGATGTCGTAGATCACGTTGTAGTAACGCATATCCAGACCTTCCTGCTCGACGATCTTGCGCGCACCGGCATCGGCACGCACGTTGAAGCCGAACAGTACTGCGTTCGAAGCCAGCGCCAGGTTGGCATCGCTTTCGGTGATACCACCTACGCCGCCACCAATGACACGAACCTGCACTTCGTCGTTGCCCAGGCCGCCGAGCGAGCCCTGCAGCGCCTCGAGAGAACCGCGCACATCGGTCTTGAGGACGATGTTGAGCGTCTTCTTCTCTTCCTGACCCATGGTCTCGAAGATGTTTTCCAGCTTGCCTGCGTGAGCACGGGCCAGCTTGACCTCGCGGTACTTGCCTTGGCGGAACATGGCAACTTCGCGGGCTTTCTTCTCGTCAGCCACTACCGACAGCTCGTCACCGGCTTCCGGCGTGCCGTCCAGGCCAAGGATTTCGACCGGGATGGACGGCCCAGCTTCCTTCACAGGCTTGCCGTTCTCGTCCAGCATGGCGCGAACGCGGCCATAGTTGGAGCCGCACAGCACCATGTCGCCCTGACGCAGCGTACCGTCCTGAACCAGGATGGTAGCGACTGGGCCGCGGCCCTTGTCCAGGCGCGATTCGACGACCACACCGCGCCCTGGGGCGGTCGGCGTAGCGGTCAACTCGAGGATCTCGGCCTGCAGCAGTACCGCTTCGAGCAGTTCGTCCACGCCGGTACCCATCTTGGCCGAAACCTTGACGAATGGCGTGTCACCACCCCAGTCCTCGGAGGTCACGCCTTCAACGGACAGCTCGTTGCGGATGCGATCGAGGTCAGCACCAGGCTTGTCGATCTTGTTGACCGCCACCACCAGCGGTACGCCAGCCGCCTTGGCATGCTGAACGGCTTCGCGGGTTTGTGGCATCACGCCGTCGTCCGCCGCCACCACCAGGATGACGATGTCGGTCGCCTTGGCACCACGGGCACGCATCTGGGTAAACGCAGCGTGGCCTGGGGTGTCGAGGAAGGTGACCATGCCGCGGTCGGTTTCCACATGGTAGGCACCGATGTGCTGGGTGATACCACCGGCTTCGCCAGCAGCAACCTTGGCACGACGGATGTAGTCGAGCAGCGAGGTCTTACCGTGGTCAACGTGACCCATGACGGTCACGACCGGCGCACGGGACTCGGTCTGGCCTTCGAACTTCAGGGATTCGGCCAGGGAGTCTTCCAGGGCGGAATCGCTGATCAGCGTGACCTTGTGGCCCAGCTCTTCGGCGATCAGCTGCGCGGTTTCCTGATCGAGCACCTGGTTGATGGTCACCGGGGTGCCCATCTTGAACATGAACTTGACCACTTCAGCGCCCTTGACGGACATCTGGTTGGCAAGCTCGGAGACGGTGATGGTCTCGCCGATGGTCACGTCACGAATGACAGGACCAGTCGGGTTCTGGAAGCCGTGCTGGTTACGCTTCTTCAGCTTGCTCTTGCCACCACGACCACGACGAGCGCCATCGCTCTCTTCGTCGGTGGTGCGCGGCGCGGCACGAGGCGTCGGAGCCTTTTCCTTTTCCTTGACCTTGACCTTGATCGACACACGCGGCGCTTCGCCACGACGACGGTCGTCATCACGGGTGCGGTTCTCGTTGCGACGGGTCTCGTCTTTCTTGCGCTCGGCAGCACGGGCGGCAGCGTCTTCCGACGTCGGCGCATTGGCCACTACCGGCGCTGCGGCAGGGGCCGAAGCCTGTTCTGCCTTGGCAGCAGGGGCCGGAGCGGCGGCAGCGGCTTCAGCAGCCTGGCGACGCGCCTGCTCTTCGTTGCGCTGACGTACTTCGGCGTCAACCTTGTCGCGGGCAGCGTTTTCAGCTGCACGGCGCTCTTCGAGCTCACGCTTCTGCTCAGCCTGGATTTCTTCAGGGCTGCGCTGCACGAATACTTTCTTCTTGCGTACTTCTACGCTGATGCTCTTGCTACCGGCGACACGCAGGGTGCTGGTGGTTTTGCGCTGCAAGGTAATCTTGCGCGGTTCTTCCGCCTTGCTCTTGTGGCTGCTCTTCAAATGAGTCAGCAACGTCTGCTTCTCATTGTCGGTCACTACCTGACCGGCGTCGGTGTGCGGCAGACCTGCCTCACGCATCTGCTGCAGCAGGCGCTCTACCGGTGCCTCGACCTCTTGGGCCAGTTCTTTCACCGTGACTTGCGTCATGCACTTCTCTCCTCAGGCCGCGCCTAATTACTCGAACCAGTGGGCTCGGGCGGCCATGATCAACTTGCCGGCACGCTCTTCGTCGATGCCGTCGATGTCGAGCAGGTCGTCGATCGACTGCTCGGCCAGGTCTTCGCGGTTAACCACGCCGCGCACCGCCAGTTCCGCCGCCAGGTCCTTGTCCATGCCCTCAAGGGAGAGCAGGTCTTCGGCCGGATGGGCGTCTGCCAGTTTTTCTTCGGTAGCGATGGCCTTGGTCAACAAACGGTCCTTGGCTCGAGCGCGGAGCTCATTGACGATATCTTCGTCAAAGCCATCGATGTTGAGCATTTCTTCCAACGGTACGTAGGCAATCTCTTCAAGGCTGGTGAAGCCTTCGTCGACCAGCACTTGGGCCAGCTCCTCGTCGACTTCCAGTTCATCGATGAAATTGCGCAGGATGTCGCCAGTTTCGGCTTGCTGCTTGGCCTGGATGTCCTTCTCGGTCATCACGTTCAGGGTCCAGCCAGTCAACTGACTGGCCAGGCGAACGTTCTGACCGCCACGGCCAATGGCTTGGGCCAGGTTGTCTTCGGCGACGGCGATGTCCATGGCATGGGCATCTTCATCAACGATGATCGCCGCGACTTCAGCCGGCGACATGGCGTTGATGACGAACTGCGCCGGGTTATCGTCCCAGAGAACGATATCCACACGCTCACCACCCAACTCTCCGGATACGGCCTGGACGCGCGACCCACGCATGCCGATGCAGGCGCCTTGCGGGTCGATGCGCTTGTCCTTGGAGCGGACGGCGATCTTGGCTCGCGAACCCGGATCACGGGAGGCGGCCATGACTTCGATGAGGCCTTCAGCGATTTCCGGCACTTCGATGCGGAAAAGCTCGATCAGCATCTGCGGCGCGGTGCGCGACAGGATCAGCTGAGGACCACGGTTTTCGGTGCGAATTTCCTTGAGCAGTGCACGCAGGCGCACACCGACACGGAAAGTTTCGCGGGCAATGATGTCTTCGCGGGCCAGCAACGCCTCGGCGTTGTTGCCCAGGTCGACGATGACGTTGTCGCGGGTGACCTTCTTGACGGTACCGGAGATGATTTCGCCCACACGCTCACGGTAGGCATCGACCACCTGCGCACGCTCGGCCTCACGGACCTTCTGCACGATGACCTGCTTGGCGGTCTGCGCGGCGATACGGCCGAACTCGATGGACTCGATCTTTTCTTCGATCACGTCGCCAATCTTGGCTTCGGGATGCGTGTCCTTGATCTTGTCCAGCCAGGTTTCGATGGCCGGATCATCGAGGTCGGCTTCATCGACCACGGTCCAACGACGGAAGGTCTCGTAGCTACCGGTGTGGCGGTTGATTTCCACACGCAGGTCGACTTCGTCTTCAAAACGTTTTTTGGTTGCGGTGGCCAGGGCCACCTCCAGCGCTTCGAAAATGACGCCGGGCGGTACACCTTTTTCGTTGGATACCGATTCAACAACCAGCAGTACTTCTTTGCTCATCGTACGCCTCGCCTTGCGCAAGCCATTGGGCCCGGATAATCCGTCGGACCCGGCACGTCTCAGTCAAAACTGGGAATAATATTGGCCTTGTCGATCGAATCGATCGGCAGTAGGAACTCCTGGTTGTCCACCTGGACCACCACATCCTGCTCCTCCACACCGCGGAGAAGGCCCTGGAAGTTACGACGACCCTCGAAGGGTGAGCGCAGCTTGATCTTCACTTGTTCGCCGGCATGCGAGGCAAACTGTTCCAGTGTGAACAGTGGGCGATCCATGCCTGGAGAAGACACCTCGAGGGTGTACTCGCTGCTGATCGGATCCTCGACATCCAGGATGGCGCTGGCTTGACGGCTGACAGCTTCGCAGTCGTCCACCAGAATGCCGCCTTCCTTGTCGATGTAGATACGCAATACCGAATGCTTGCCCTGGGAAACGAATTCGATCCCCCAGCATTGATAGCCCAGACCCTCGACAACCGGGGCCAACAAGGCCTGCAACTGTTCTAGCTTGCTCGACACCTGAACCCCCTCGTGCATGCTGTGCAAATAAAAAATGGGCGAAGCGCCCATCCCTGAAAGCGCCGTTGGACAACGACGCCTGAACTGTTCGGTTAGCAAAAAGCCCCTGAAAAGGGGCTTCGCTGAAGCTGGTTGCGGGGGCTGGATTTGAACCAACGACCTTCGGGTTATGAGCCCGACGAGCTACCAAGCTGCTCCACCCCGCGACAAAGCTGGGGCGAAAGTATAAGACCGAACCCACTTGAGGGTCAAATCCAAACCTTCACCTGCAAGAAAGCCCGCCAAGGCGGGCTCTCAAGCTTTAAATGGTACCGAGAAGGGGACTCGAACCCCTACACCCTATGGGCACAACCACCTCAAGGTTGCGTGTCTACCAATTCCACCACCTCGGCAATACTACTTTGAAACCCGTTACTTCTGCTCTTCTGCCGGAGGAGGTACATCACTCGAATTAGGAGTGGCTTCGCTCTTCTGTTCTTGGAGCACCGGTACATCATCATTGATGGCCGGTTTTGGCTGCTCTTTCACTTCTAGTACTGCTGGATCTGGAAGACCTGCTTGGCTAAGCTGGTGAGCTTGTTGCTTCGCGAAGTATCCTAACCCAAGTGCTGTCAAAAAGAAAGTGGCAGCGAGTATTGCAGTGAATTTACTTAGGAAGGTGGCAGAGCCCTGACTTCCGAAGACGGTATTGGAAGCACCCGCACCAAAAGATGCACCGGCTTCCGCCCCCTTACCCTGTTGCAACAGTACCAGCACTACCAGCGACAGCGCTGCCAACAGATGAAAAACAACGATGACTGTTTCCAGCATTTGTTCAGTTTCCTGCGGCGCGACAAATTGCACCGAATTCGTCTGCGTTCAGGGAAGCCCCACCAATGAGGCCCCCATCGATATCCGGCATGCCGAACAGTTCGGCCGCATTGGCCGCCTTCACGCTGCCGCCGTAGAGCAACTGCACCTTCGCAGCCACTTCAGCATCTTTCGCCGCAAGCTGGCTGCGGATGGCGGCATGCACATCCTGGGCCTGCTGAGGCGTGGCCGTTAGGCCGGTGCCGATGGCCCATACAGGCTCATAGGCAATTACCGCATTGGCAAACACACTAACACCGAAGGCTTCGATGATACTGTTCAGTTGACGCCCAACAACTTCGAGCGTTTTGCCTGCCTCGCGCTCTTCAAGGGTTTCCCCGATACAGAGCACTGGCTTCAAACCTTTGGCCTGAGCCGCTGCAAACTTGCGATTCAACACTTCGTCATCTTCGCCGATTACCTGGCGACGCTCCGAATGGCCAATCAACACCAACTTGCAACCTGCTTCAGCCAGCTGATCCGGAGCAACTTCCCCGGTCAGCGCGCCCTGTTCGGGCAATACTGCAGAATTCTGTGCGCCGACGATAATACCCTTGCCATCGAGTTCAGCAACCACCTGGTTGATGAACAAAGTTGGCGGGAATACCGCGACTTCCACTCCGCTCGGCAGAGCAAGATTACGCAAGCCCTCGGTCAGCTCAGCGACGCTGGCGCGGGTACCGTGCATCTTCCAGTTACCAGCAACCATAGGGCGACGCATGCTTTACCTCGTCGGTCAAAGTGGGCGCAGATCTTACCCAACCAGATTCGCGCTGGCAAGCGGCTTCAGGCACAAACTTCTGCGACGCGCTTTGCCAGTGCTTCGGCGTGCAGACGCACCTGGTGTTCATCCTCACCTTCGACCATGACGCGCAACAGCGGCTCGGTCCCGGATTTACGCAGCAATACCCGCCCACGGCCTGCCAGGGCCTCTGTGACCTGCGCGCTGGCTTGCTTGACGTCCGGATGCTCGAGCGGGTCCACGTCGCTTGCAGCGAAGCGTACATTGATCAGCACTTGCGGGCATTTGCGCAATGCCTGGCGCGCCTGGGCCAAGGTCTCGCCACGGCGCTTGAGCGCCATCAGCACCTGCAGCGCGGCGATGATCGCATCCCCGGTGGTGGTGTAGTTGCAGCACACCACATGACCGGAATTTTCCCCCCCTATCAGCCACTCGCGCTCGAGCAGCTCAGCCATGACGTAGCGGTCACCGACCTTGGCACGCACGAACGGAATATCCAGGTCTTTGAGCGCCAGCTCCAGCCCCAGGTTGCTCATGAGCGTACCCACCACGCCGCCTTGCAGCTTGCCGCGGTCATGCAGGTCGCGCGCGATGATGAACAGCAGCTCGTCACCGTCGACGATCGCGCCGGTGTGATCGACCATCAACACACGGTCGCCATCACCGTCGAAGGCGATGCCCAGGTCCGCATGCCCGACCAGCACGGCGGCCTGCAGCGATTCGATGTGGGTCGAACCACAGCCTTCGTTGATGTTCAGGCCATCTGGCTGGGCGTGCAGCACAGTGACATCGGCACCCAGCTCACGGAACACGCTGGGCGCGACCTTGTACGTGGCGCCATGGGCGCAGTCGACCACCAGCTTGAGGCCGGCGAAGCTGGTGCTGCTGGGCACACTGCTCTTGCAGAACTCGATGTAGCGGCCGGCTGCGTCGTTGATGCGCGAGACCTTGCCCAGCTTGCTCGATTCCACAACGGTCATGGGCTGGTCGAGCAGCTCCTCGATCATCAGCTCCACTTCGTCCGGCAGCTTGGTGCCCTGCCCCGAGAAGAACTTGATGCCATTGTCATCGTGCGGGTTGTGCGAGGCACTGATGACGATACCGGCTTCGGCATGGAAGGTGCGGGTCAAGTAGGCAATGGCAGGCGTGGGCATCGGGCCCAGCAGCATCACATCGGCCCCGGCGGCTGAAAGGCCAGCTTCGAGCGCAGATTCGAACATGTAGCCGGAGATCCGCGTGTCCTTGCCTACCAGCACGCGGCAATGGCCTTGCTTGCGAAACGCCATGCCGGCTGCCCAGCCGAGCTTGAGCATGAACTCCGGGGTGATCGGGTATTCGCCGACGCGGCCACGAATGCCGTCGGTACCAAAATATTTTCTGCTCATAGGGACTCCAATGTTCTTATTCGGCGTGCTGAACGGCCGCGATCATGCGAACGACGTCAACGGTTTGTGCCACGTCATGCACGCGCAGGATACTTGCACCCTTGGTCATGGCCAGCGCCGCCAGCGCCAGGCTGCCATAGAGACGCTCAGCGACAGGACGCTCGAGCGTCAGGCCGATCATGCTTTTACGGGAAACGCCCACCAGAAGCGGACGCCCCAGACGATGGAGCGCTTCGAGGTGTTTGAACAGGCTGAGGTTGTGGGCCAGGGTCTTGGCGAAACCGAAGCCTGGATCGAGCACGATGCGGTCGGCCTCTATGCCGGCGTCCGCACAGGCCATCATGCGCTGCTGAAGGTAGCGCGCCACGTCCTCGGTGACATCGTCATAATGCGGGTCGTCCTGCATGGTGCCGGGCTCGCCGCGCATGTGCATCAGGCACACCGGCAGCCCGGTGGCAGCCGCGGCATCCAGCGCACCATCGCGCTCGAGGGCGCGCACATCGTTGATCAGGCCAGCGCCCAGGCGGGCGGCTTCGCGCATGACGGCAGGCGTGGACGTATCGACCGACACCACGACATCAAGATGACGGTGGATGGCTTCGACCATCGGCGCCACGCGCTCCAGCTCTTCGGTGACCGAAACGGGCCGCGCACCCGGGCGGGTGGACTCCCCGCCTACATCGATCAGCGTGGCACCGGCGGCCACCATCGCTTCGGCGTGGCGCAAGGCCTCGTCGCGCTGACTGAAGCGGCCGCCGTCGGAAAAGGAATCGGGCGTGACATTGAGGATACCCATGACATGGGTACGCGACAAATCAAGAACCCGATTGCCGCAAGGCAATCGGGTCGGGTGCTGCACTGAGCTCATAGATGCCCTTAGTGTTGAGCCGCTGGACCACCGATTGGCGATTCCGGGCGATCACCCTGGGCAGCCGGAGTACCGGAAGCCGAATCATCATCCCAATCGCGAGGTTCGCGAGGCGTACGGCCCGCCATGATATCGTCGATCTGCTCGGCGTCGATGGTTTCGTACTTCATCAAGGCCTCGGCCATCGCATCGAGCTTGTCGCGGTTTTCGGTCAACAGCTGCTTGGCGGTCGCGTAGCACTGGTCGATGATGCTGCGCACTTCGGAGTCGATCAGCTTGGCCGTCTCACCGGAGACGCTGGTCTGCTGGCCACCTGCGCTACGACCCAGGAACACTTCGCCGTCTTCCTCGGCGTACATCAGCGGGCCCAGCTTCTCGGACAAGCCCCACTTGGTGACCATGTTTCGCGCAATCTGGCTGGCACGCATGATGTCGTTGGAAGCGCCGGTGGTGACGCCATCGAAGCCCAGGGTCATCTCCTCGGCAATACGACCGCCATACAGGGAGCAGATCTGGCTGATCAGCGCGCGCTTGGACAGGCTGTAGCGATCTTCTTCGGGCAGGAACATGGTCACACCCAGCGCACGACCCCGCGGGATGATCGACACCTTGTAGACCGGATCGTGCTCGGGTACCAGGCGACCTACGATCGCATGGCCGGCTTCGTGGTAGGCGGTGTTCTGTTTTTCCTTCTCGGACATGACCATGGTTTTGCGCTCGGCGCCCATCATGATCTTGTCCTTGGCCAGCTCGAACTCCTTCATGTCGACCAGGCGCTTGTTGGAGCGGGCGGCAAACAGAGCGGCTTCGTTGACCAGGTTGGCAAGGTCGGCACCGGAGAAGCCAGGCGTACCACGGGCAATGACGGCCGGGTTGACGTTGTCGCCAATCGGCGCCTTGCGCATGTGCACCTTGAGGATCTGCTCACGACCACGGATGTCCGGCAGGCCTACAACAACCTGACGGTCGAAGCGCCCGGGACGCAGCAGCGCGGGGTCGAGCACGTCAGGGCGGTTGGTCGCGGCAATGACGATGATGCCATCGTTCATCTCGAAGCCGTCCATCTCTACCAGCAACTGATTGAGGGTCTGCTCACGCTCGTCGTGGCCCCCGCCCATGCCAGCACCACGGTGACGGCCGACGGCGTCGATCTCGTCGATGAAGATGATGCACGGGGCGTGCTTCTTGGCCTGTTCGAACATGTCGCGCACACGGCTGGCACCGACACCGACGAACATTTCCACGAAGTCCGAACCGGAAATGGTGAAGAACGGCACCTTGGCTTCACCTGCAATGGCCTTGGCCAGCAGGGTCTTACCGGTACCGGGTGGGCCGACCATCAGCACACCGCGGGGAATGCGGCCACCCAGGCGCTGGAACTTGCCCGGGTCGCGCAGGAACTCGACCAGCTCGCCTACTTCTTCCTTGGCCTCGTCGCAGCCGGCGACGTCAGCCAGGGTGGTCTTGACCTGGTCTTCGGAGAGCAGGCGCGCCTTGCTCTTGCCAAAGCTCATGGGGCCACCCTTGCCGCCCGCCCCGCCTTGCATCTGGCGCATGAAGAACATGAACACGGCGATGATCACCAGGATCGGGAAGCTGGCGACCAGCAACTGGGTCCAGATGCTCTGTTGCTCGGGCTGCTTGCCTTCGACGGTCACGTGGTTGTCCACCAAGTCGCCGATCAGGCCATTGTCGGTGATCGCCGGGCGCACGGTCTTGAAGCTGTCGCCGTCGGAGCGCTTGCCGGTGATGATGTAACCGTCGACGGTCACTCGCTCGACCTTGCCATCCTTGACCTGCTGGATGAAGTCGGAGTAATTGAGGGTCTGCGGCTCGTTAGGGCTGGAGAAGTTGTTCATCACCGTCACCAGGACAGCTGCGATGATCAACCACAGGATCAGATTCTTTGCCATGTCGTTCAATTCGCTACCCTCTGAGGCCGGCGCACGACGCAGCCGTGCCTCGCATGATATTCATCGCCCTAACTTACTACATTGCCCACGCAACCGCAGGCACCGTCTGTAACCCTTTGTGAAATCCAGACTACACGAAGTTCGGACGATCCTGACGCCGTGGCCGATTGGAATTAACTATCGGCCGCTGCGCTTAGTACCGTTCACGCGCCTTTGAACCCCTTGCCAAGCAGGTACTGCTCGCGGGAGCGGTCCCGCGATGAAGACGGTTTGCGCATCTGTACCTTGTCGAACTTGGTGCGCACATCCTTGAGGTACACATCGAAACCTTCACCCTGGAAGATCTTGATCAAAAAATCACCGCCGGGCCGCAGCACGCGGGTTGCCAAATCCAGGGCCAGCTCGCAAAGGAACATGGCTCGCGGTATGTCGACCGCGGGCGTACCACTCATATTGGGGGCCATGTCCGAAATCACAAGGTCTACGTGTGAATCGCCGACGGCTTCGAGAATTTGCCGCAGCACCTCGTCCTGGGTGAAGTCCCCCTGAATGAAGGTGACATCGGGGATGGAGTCCATCTCCAGGATGTCCGAGGCGATCAGTCGACCCTGACCGCCAATCAGACGACTGGTCACCTGGGACCAGCCGCCCGGCGCTGCACCCAGGTCGATGACACTCATGCCAGGACGGATCAGACGGTCCTTCTCCTGGATCTCAAGCAGCTTGTAGCTTGCCCGCGAGCGGTAGCCGTCCTTCTGCGCCTGTTTGACGAAAGGGTCGTTGAAATGCTCTCGCAGCCAGTTTGCGCTGCTTTTGGAACGTTGTACCACGGGGCACCTCGATGATATGCGTGGTGATTGACTGGGCGGAGCCGGTGGCCCTCGGGTAAAATGCCGGTCAATTTTACAGAATCAGACGGAAAGGGTCAGATTATGCCGCTCAATAACGAGCAGAAGAAGCAATACAAGTCCATTGGTCATGACCTCAAGCCGGTCCTGATCGTTGCTGGTAACGGTTTGAATGAAGGCGTCGTCGCCGAATTGGAACGCGCATTGGCCGACCACGAGCTAATCAAGGTCGAAATTCGCTCCGAAGACCGCGAAGAGCGTGCCGAGACCATTGCCGCGCTGTGCAAGGCCGGCCGCGCCGAGCTGGTGCAGACCATCGGCAAGAAGGCACTGATCTACCGCAAGAACCCTCAGCCGAACAAGCAGCTGTCCAACGTCCACCGTTACAAGTAACGGTGGTGCCGCTCAGTGGCGCGCGTGACGCGCCCTGAGTGGGACAGGCTGGGCCACCAGTACGATGCCGGAGAAGCCCAGCACCAGGAAACAGAACATCTGCCAGCGCTCGCCTACGGAGATCCCGTAACGCAAGGTGTAGTAGCCGATGCAGGCCCCAAGGCCCAGCAACAGCATCTGGCCACGGAACTGGCGCCACCAGGCAGCCACGCCTTCAACTCTTGCCAATACCGCCAGCTGAGTGATCAGGCCGAGCAGTGCCACGCCGATCAACCAACGGTCGATCTGCCCGGCAATGTCCTGCACCAGCAATGGCGCAAGGCCGCTGACTTTCAAAGCAGGCACCAACCCCACGTGGAACACCCACAGGCCACCGACCCAGAATACCTGGGCCAGTTGCCAGAGGATCCCCTCAAGGGAAGGCGCCCGCAGGCGCCGGTCAGATGTGCTTGACTTCGACAATCTCGTACTCGACCGTACCGTTTGGCGTCTTGACGACAACGGTGTCACCCTCTTCCTTGCCGATGATGGCGCGAGCGATCGGCGCACTGCTGGACAGCTTGCCTTTCTTAACGTCGGCTTCATCCTCGCCAACGATCTGATAGGTGACCTGATCACCCGTCTCGGTGTTTTCCAGATCGACGGTTGTGCCGAAGATGACCTTGCCCGTATGGGCAATGGTGGTCACGTCGATCACGACCGAGTTCTGCAAACGGCCTTCGATGTCACGGATACGTGCCTCGACCATGCCCTGCTCTTCGCGGGCGGCATGGTATTCGGCGTTCTCCTTCAAGTCGCCCAGCTCACGCGCTTCACCAATGGCTTGGCTCAGGCGCGGGCGCTCGGTCTTGCTCAGAAAGAGCAGTTCTTCTTCCAGGGCGCGAGCGCCCTGAACGGTCATCGGGTATTTGGTCATGCTCATGCTTTGAGTCCTGCGTGCAGATCCTGCAGGCGGCGAACGGTTTTTTCCGGACCGAATTTCAGCGCCTCGCAGATGGCTTCACCGGCCGCAATGGTCGTGGTGCAGTAGATCTTGTGCTGCAGCGCATTGCGGCGAATCGAGTAGGAATCGGCGATCGACTGACGGCCTTCGGTGGTGTTGATGATCAGCGACACTTCGTCGTTCTTGATCATGTCGACCACGTGAGGACGGCCTTCGGTCACCTTGTTCACGCGGCGCACCTTCAGGCCCGCCGCCTCGATGACCTTGGCGGTACCTGCGGTTGCCACCACTTCGAAGCCCAGGGCGATCAGGTCGCGGGCGACTCCGGCCACTTGCGGCTTGTCGTCGTCACGCACGCTGATGAACGCGGTACCACCGGTCGGCAGCACTTCGCTGGCACCCATCTGGGCCTTGGCGAAGGCTTCACCGAAGCTGTCACCGACACCCATCACTTCACCGGTCGATTTCATCTCAGGGCCGAGGATCGGGTCAACCCCTGGGAACTTGGCGAATGGGAAGACGGCTTCCTTCACGCTATAGAAGTTCGGGATGATTTCCTGAGTGAAGCCCAGCTCCTTCAGGGTTTTGCCTGCCATGACACGAGCGGCGATCATGGCCAGCGACGTGCCGATGCACTTGGACACGAACGGTACGGTACGCGAGGCGCGCGGGTTGACTTCGATCACGTAGATCTTGTCGCCCTGCAGGGCCAGCTGCACGTTCATCAGGCCAACCACGCCCAGCTCCAGGGCCATTTTCTTGACCTGCACACGCACTTCATCCTGCACTTCCTTGCTCAGCGAGTAAGGTGGCAGCGAGCATGCCGAGTCACCGGAGTGAACGCCGGCCTGCTCGATGTGCTGCATGATGGCGCCGATGACCACATCGGTACCGTCGCAGACCGCATCCACGTCCATCTCGATGGCGCAGTTGAGGAAATGGTCCAGCAGCACCGGGCTGTCGTTGGACACCTGGACGGCTTCGCGCAGGTAGCGCTTGAGTTCGTCCAGCTCGTAGACGATTTCCATGGCACGACCACCCAGCACGTAGGATGGACGCACGACCAGCGGGTAACCGATGGTGCCGGCGGCGCTGATGGCCTCTTCTTCGCTGCGCACGGTGGCATTTGGCGGCTGCAGCAGGTTCAGGCGCTGCACCATCTGCTGGAAGCGCTCACGGTCTTCGGCACGGTCGATGGCGTCGGGGCTGGTGCCGATGATCGGCACGCCGGCTTCTTCCAGGGCGCGGGCAAGCTTGAGCGGGGTCTGGCCGCCGTAGTGCACGATCACGCCCTTGGGCTTCTCGACGCGGCAGACTTCCAGCACGTCTTCCAGGGTCAGCGGCTCGAAGTACAGGCGGTCGGAAGTGTCGTAGTCGGTGGACACGGTTTCCGGGTTGCAGTTGACCATGATGGTTTCGTAACCGTCGTCACGCAGCGCCAAGGCGGCGTGCACGCAGCAGTAGTCGAACTCGATGCCCTGGCCAATGCGGTTAGGACCACCGCCGAGGATCATGATCTTGTCGCGGCTCGACGGATTCGCCTCGCACTCTTCCTCGTAGGTGGAATAGAGGTAGGCGGTGTCGGTGGCGAACTCGGCGGCGCAGGTGTCGACGCGCTTGTACACCGGGAACACTTCCAGCTTGTGGCGGTGACGGCGCAGGGTCTTGTCGGTGATGCCCAGCAGCTTGGCCAGACGCTGGTCCGAGAAGCCCTTGCGCTTGAGGCGCAGCATGCAGTCCTTGTCGATCGCGGTGAGGGCCAGGGTCTTGACCTTCTCCTCTTCCTTGATCAGGTCTTCCATCTGCACCAGGAACCACATGTCGATACCGGTCAGGTCGAAGATCTGCTCACAGGTCATGCCCGAACGCATGGCATCGGCCACATACCAGATGCGCTCGGCGCCCGGCACGGTCAGCTCGCGCTTGAGGATGCTGGCAGCCTCGGGGCTGGCCAGGTCGACTTTGGGGTCGAGGCCGCAGGCGCCGACTTCCAGGCCGCGCAGGGCTTTCTGCAAGGATTCCTGGAAGGTACGGCCGATGGCCATGACTTCACCGACAGATTTCATCTGGGTCGTCAAGCGAGCGTCGGCCTTCGGGAATTTCTCGAAGGCAAAGCGTGGCAACTTGGTCACCACGTAGTCGATCGACGGCTCGAAGGAAGCCGGCGTGCGGCCACCGGTGATGTCGTTCTGCAGCTCGTCCAGGGTGTAGCCGATGGCCAGCTTGGCGGCGATCTTGGCGATCGGGAAGCCGGTGGCTTTCGAAGCCAATGCCGAGGAGCGCGACACACGCGGGTTCATCTCGATGACGACCATACGACCGGTGTTCGGGCAAATGCCGAACTGCACGTTGGAACCGCCGGTCTCGACGCCGATTTCACGCAGCACCGCCAGGGAGGCGTTGCGCATGATCTGGTATTCCTTGTCGGTCAGGGTCTGCGCCGGGGCGACGGTGATCGAGTCGCCGGTGTGCACGCCCATCGGGTCGAAGTTCTCGATGGAGCAGACGATGATGCAGTTGTCCTTCTTGTCGCGGACCACCTCCATCTCGTATTCCTTCCAGCCGATCAGCGATTCGTCGATCAGCAGTTCTTTGGTCGGCGACAGGTCCAGGCCACGGGTGCAGATTTCTTCGAATTCTTCGCGGTTGTAGGCGATGCCGCCGCCAGTGCCGCCCATGGTGAACGACGGACGGATGATGCAAGGGAAGCCAAGCTTCTCGAGCACCGCGTTGGCCTCTTCCATGCTGTGGGCGATACCGGAGCGCGGGCACTCCAGGCCGATGTCCTTCATGGCCTTGTCGAAGCGCGAACGGTCTTCGGCCTTGTCAATGGTGTCGGCATTGGCGCCGATCATTTCCACGCCGAACTTCTCCAGAACGCCGTGGCGCTCCAGGTCCAGGGCGCAGTTCAGGGCAGTCTGGCCACCCATGGTCGGCAGGACAGCGTCAGGGCGCTCTTTCTCGATGATCTTGGCCACGGACTGCCATTTGATCGGCTCGATGTAGGTGGCGTCGGCCATGGCCGGGTCGGTCATGATGGTGGCTGGGTTGGAGTTCACCAGGATGACGCGGAACCCCTCCTCGCGCAGGGCTTTGCAAGCCTGGGCGCCGGAGTAGTCGAATTCGCAGGCCTGGCCGATCACGATCGGGCCAGCGCCGAGAATCAGGATGCTTTTGATGTCTGTACGTTTTGGCATGGTTGTCACTCAAATCCGGGGTCAGTCGGCAAGCCGCGTTGAACAATCTGGGTCAGGCGCATCCGGGCATGGCGCATGCCAGCCCGGGGCCTTGAAGCAGGAGACTCAGCGGCGCTTGGCCATGGCATCGGTGAAACGATCGAACAGTGGCGCGACGTCGGTCGGGCCTGGGCTCGCTTCAGGGTGGCCCTGGAAGCTGAACGCGCTCTTGTCGGTGCGCTCGATACCCTGCAGGGTGCCGTCGAACAGCGACTTGTGAATCGCGCGCACGTTGCCAGGCAAGGTCGCTTCGTCCACCGCAAAGCCGTGGTTCTGGCTGGTGATCATGACCACACCGGTATCGAGGTCCTGCACCGGGTGGTTGGCACCGTGGTGGCCGTGGCCCATCTTCACGGTCTTGGCGCCGGAGGCCAGGGCCAGCAGCTGGTGACCCAGGCAGATGCCGAAGACCGGGATGTCGGTTTCCAGGATTTCCTTGATCGCCTGGATGGCGTAGTCACAGGGCTCGGGGTCGCCCGGGCCGTTAGACAGGAACACGCCGTCCGGGTTGAGGGCCAGCACTTCGCTGGCGGGCGTCTGGGCCGGCACCACGGTGACGCGGCAGCCACGGGCGACCAGCATGCGCAGGATGTTCAGCTTGACGCCGTAGTCGAACGCCACCACGTGATAAGGCAGGTCGGCAGCTTCGCGGGTGGGGTGGCTGTCGGTCTTGAGTTCCCACACGCTGGAACGCCATTCGTAGCGCTCCTTGGTGGAAACCACCTTGGCCAGGTCCATGCCCTTGAGGCCTGGGAAGCCGCGCGCAGCGGCGATTGCGGCTTCTTCGCTGATGTCGTCACCGGCCAGGATGCAGCCGTTCTGAGCGCCCTTTTCACGCAGGATTCGAGTCAGGCGACGGGTGTCGATGCCCGCAATGGCCACCACGTTGTTGGCCTTGAGGTACTCGGGCAGCGACTGGGTGTTACGCCAGTTGCTGGCCAGCAGCGGCAGATCGCGAATGACCAGGCCGGCCGACCAGACACGGTTGGATTCTGCGTCTTCTGGCGTGGTGCCGGTGTTGCCGATGTGCGGGTAGGTCAGGGTAACGATTTGCTGCGCGTAGGAAGGGTCTGTAAGGATTTCCTGGTAGCCGGTCATAGCGGTGTTGAATACCACTTCACCAACGGTCTGGCCGTCGGCACCGATTGCCTCACCGCGGAAAATACTGCCGTCGGCAAGGGCGAGTATGGCTGGCTTTGTCAAGAAGACCTCCCGAAAATCAAGCATGAAAGGGCGATCGCAGGTTGCAAAAAAGCGGAGTGACGTATGGACACGTCACCCCGCTTTTATGTGCTGAATTCAATTCGCTGCGCGCTTTTAGTGGACACACTAAAGCTGTAGCTTACAGAAAAGTGCGTTTTCGGTCTACCGCATATGTGCCTCTTAAACACATGAATGCGCCAGACCGCTACCAGAGCCACTTGCTAGAGGTGAGCCCTACCGCCCAGACACGCCTGGGTGCGTATCATCGGCGGCAGGTTGCTCTGGTCTGGGCCGAGGGCTTAGTGCAGCTCGAGCACATCCTGCATGTCGTACAGGCCAGGCTCGCGCCCGTCCAGCCACAAGGCCGCTCGCACGGCACCCTTGGCGAACGTCATGCGGCTGGAGGCCTTGTGGGTGATCTCCAGGCGCTCGCCTTCGGCAGCGAACAGCACCGTGTGATCACCGACCACGTCACCGGCGCGCACCGTGGCAAAGCCAATGGTCTTGCGATCACGTGCACCGGTCTGCCCTTCGCGGCCATACACCGCCACTTCCTGCAGGTCGCGCCCCAGCGCATTGGCCACCACCTCACCCATGCGCAGCGCGGTGCCCGAAGGCGCATCGACTTTATGGCGGTGGTGCGCCTCGATGATCTCGATATCGACGTCGTCGCCCAGCACACGCGCCGCGATGTCCAGCAGCTTGAGGCTGAGGTTGACCCCTACACTGAAGTTGGCCGCGAACACGATCGGAATGTCCTTGCCCGCTTCGGCCAGCAGGTGCTTTTCTTCCACGGTGAACCCGGTGGTGCCGATGACCATGGCCTTGCCATGCTTGCGGCAGAACGCCAGGTTCTTCAGGGTGACCGATGGGTGGGTGAAGTCGATCAGCACGTCGAAGTCATCGGCAACCTTGACCAGGTCGTCTGAAAGCAGCACGCCAATGCGCCCCAGGGCGGCCAACTCGCCTGCGTCCGCACCCACCAGCGTGCTGTCCGGGCGGTCGATGGCAGCCGTCAGGCCGGCACCTGCGGTTTGCTGTACGGCTTCGACGAGGGTCTTGCCCATTCGCCCTGCCGCGCCCATCACTGCAATACGTCGCATAGCCTTTTCCTTGTCAGAGATCGCCGAAGAAGCGCTTCACGCCATCGAACCAGCCACTGGCCTTGGGCGAATGGGAGCTGTCGCCCTCGAGCGAATCACGCAGCTCTTCGAGCAGTTCGCGCTGACGACGGCTGAGGTTGACCGGCGTTTCCACCGCCACGCGGCACAGCAGATCACCCGCACCACCACCGCGCACAGGCGCCACGCCCTTGCCACGCAGGCGGAACTGCTTGCCGGTCTGGGTGCCTTCGGGGATGCGCAGCTTGACCCGACCATCGAGGGTTGGCACTTCGAGTTCACCACCCAGCGCAGCGTCGGTGAAGCTGATCGGCACTTCGCAGTACAGGTGCTTGCCATCACGCTGGAAGATCTCGTGCTCGCGCACGTTGATCACCACATAAAGGTCGCCGGTCGGCCCACCGTGCGCGCCGGCTTCACCCTCGCCCGACAGGCGAATGCGATCACCGGTGTCGACACCTGCTGGCACCTTGACCGACAGGGTCTTGTATTCCTCGACCCGGCCTTCGCCATGGCAGGCCCCGCAAGGGTCGGTGATGATCTTGCCCTGGCCATGGCAGCGCGGGCAGGTCTGCTGCACCGAGAAGAAGCCCTGCTGCATGCGTACCTGGCCGATACCACCGCAGGTGGGGCAGGTCGACGGGGTGGAGCCTTTCTTCGCACCGCTGCCATCGCACGGCTGGCAGTTCACCAGCGTCGGCACGCGAATGCTGACCGTGGTGCCGCGCACGGCTTCTTCCAGGTTCAGCTCCAGGGTGTAGCGCAGGTCGCTGCCGCGCTGAGCGCCGCCACGTCCGCCACCCCGGCCACCGCCGAAGAAGTCGCTGAACACATCACCGAAGATGTCGGAGAAGTTGGCGCCCCCGAAACCGGCCCCGCCGCCACCCATGCTCGGGTCGACGCCGGCATGGCCATACTGGTCGAACGCCGCGCGCTTGCTGGCATCCGACAGGACCTCGTAGGCCTCGTTGGCTTCCTTGAATTTGTCTTCGGACTCTTTGTCACCCGGGTTGCGGTCGGGGTGGTACTTCATCGCCAACCGGCGATAGGCCTTCTTGAGGTCAGCATCCGTGGCGCCGCGCTCGACACCCAGGACCTCATAATAATCACGCTTGGACATAGGTCATTTGCACCTTGTTGGGCGTCCGGCATCTGCGCCGCGCCGTCAGCACCTGCTCCCCATGAGGGGCTGACAAATGCTGCAAAAATTCTCGAATTCCAGATACGTCAACGCGGGAGCAAGCCCCCGCGCGGCGACATCCTACCAGTTCACCGCCAAACGGCGGTGCACTGGCCGACAACTTGCAGGAATTACTGCTTGTTGTTGTCTTTCACTTCTTCGAACTCGGCGTCCACCACGTCATCGTGCTTGGCTTCCGGCTCGGCCTGCTGCGCGCCGCCCTGAGGCTGTTCGGCCGACTGCTCGGCGTACATTTTCTGGGCAACCGGTGCAGAGACCTTGGACAGCTCTTCGACTTTGGCGTCGATGGCAGCCTTGTCGTCGCCTTTGACGGCGGCTTCCAGGGCAACCACGGCCGCTTCGATGGCAGTCTTTTCTTCAGCGGTGACCTTGTCACCCGCGTCAGCGACCATCTTGCGGGTCGAGTGAACCAGTGCATCACCCTGGTTACGGGCAGCGGCCAGCTCTTCGAACTTGCGGTCTTCCTCGGCATTGGCCTCGGCGTCGCGCACCATGCGCTCGATTTCCTCGTCCGACAGGCCGGAGTTGGCCTTGATGACGATGGACTGCGACTTGCCAGTGGCCTTGTCTTTGGCGCTGACGTGCAGGATGCCGTTGGCGTCGATGTCGAAGGTCACTTCGATCTGCGGCACGCCACGTGGCGCTGGCGGAATGTCAGCCAGGTCGAACTTGCCCAGCGACTTGTTCTGTGCCGCCTGCTTGCGCTCGCCTTGCAGTACGTGAATGGTCACGGCGCCCTGGTTGTCGTCGGCAGTCGAGAACACCTGCGACTTCTTGGTCGGGATGGTGGTGTTCTTCTCGATCAACGAGGTCATCACGCCGCCCATGGTTTCGATACCCAGGGTCAGCGGGCTGACGTCCAGCAGCAGAACGTCCTTCACGTCACCGGCCAATACTGCGCCCTGGATGGCAGCACCCATGGCGACGGCTTCGTCCGGGTTCACGTCCTTGCGCGCTTCCTTGCCGAAGAAGTCGGCAACGGCTTTCTGGACCATCGGCATACGGGTCTGACCGCCGACCAGGATCACGTCGTCGATCTTGCTGGCGTCGATACCGGCGTCCTTGAGCGCAATGCGGCAAGGCTCGATGGTGCGGCTGACCAGGTCTTCGACCAGCGATTCCAGCTTGGCGCGGGAAATCTTCACGTTCAGGTGCTTCGGACCGGTTGCATCTGCAGTGATGTACGGCAGGTTGACGTCGGTCGACTGGGCCGAAGACAGCTCGATCTTGGCCTTTTCAGCAGCTTCCTTCAGGCGCTGCAGGGCAAGCGGATCGTTCTTCAGGTCCATGCCGGACTCTTTCTTGAACTCGTCGACGAGGTAGTCGATCAGGCGCATGTCGAAGTCTTCGCCACCCAGGAAGGTGTCGCCGTTGGTGGCCAGTACTTCGAACTGATGCTCGCCGTCGACTTCGGCAATTTCGATGACCGAAACGTCGAAGGTACCACCACCCAGGTCATAGACGATCACGGTGTGGTCGCCCTTGGCCTTGTCCATGCCGTAGGCCAGTGCAGCGGCGGTCGGCTCGTTGATGATGCGCTTGACGTCCAGACCGGCGATGCGGCCGGCGTCCTTGGTGGCCTGACGCTGGCTGTCGTTGAAGTAGGCCGGTACGGTGATGACCGCTTCGGTCACAGGCTCGCCGAGGTAGTCTTCGGCGGTCTTCTTCATTTTCTTCAGAACTTCGGCGCTGATCTGCGGTGGCGCCATGTCCTTGCCGCTGGCCTGGACCCAGGCGTCGCCGTTGCTGGCCTTGACGATCTTGTAAGGCACCAGCTTGATGTCTTTCTGCACGACGTCTTCTTCGAAGCGGCGGCCGATCAGGCGCTTGACTGCGAACAGGGTGTTGTGCGGGTTGGTGACGGCCTGACGCTTGGCCGACTGGCCTACCAGGATTTCGCCGTCGTTGGCGTATGCCACGATCGATGGGGTGGTACGCGCACCCTCGACGTTCTCGATGACCTTGACGTTACCGTTTTCCAGCACGGAGACGCACGAGTTGGTGGTCCCCAGGTCGATACCGATGATCTTGCCCATGTTAACTCTCCCGAAACTTGAATGAGGTAGCAGCGGCTACTGCGGCCAACTGCGGTAATACTTGAAGGCTTGACACCTAGATGGGGATGCCCGAAAGGATTTCAAGCCTTTTCATCGATAGAAGGTTGCGCTGCGCTCGGCGCCTTGCTGACCACCACCATGGCGGGGCGCAGCAGGCGGCCATTGAGCAGGTAGCCCTTCTGGAACACGTTCAGCACGCTGTTGGGTTCGACCTCGGCGTTTTCCTGCATGGCCATGGCCTGGTGGTGCTCAGGGTTGAACGGCTGGCCATGCGGATCGATGGCTTCGAGGTTGTAGCGCTTGAGGGTGTCCTGGAACATCTTCAGGGTCAGCTCGACGCCTTCGCGGATCTGCTTGACGTGTTCGTCCTGGGCGCTGGAGTGAGCCAGGGCCAGTTCCAGGCTGTCGATCACAGGCAGCAGGTCGGTGGAGAACTTCTCCAGGGCGAACTTGTGCGCCTTTTCCACATCCTGCTCGGCACGCCGGCGAATGTTCTGCAGTTCGGCCACGGTACGCAGTGACTGGTCCTTGGCCGCGGCCAGCTGTTCTTCGAGTTCCAGCACGCGGGCATCAGCTGCGTTGTCGGCACCGGTTTGCTCGACGTTGAGGTCTTTCTCGTTCAGCTGCTCATCAGCCATGGGATATCTCCTGCGCAATTTGGTGGACTGCGAGCCAGGCTCGCCGGTGATGTGGCGTATATGGGGCCGGAAAATACAGCTTCAAGGGGCAGCCTGGTTTTTACGCCTTGAAGCGTTTGCGCCAAAAGGGCATTGGCAGGCTGGAAAAAACTACTGTATAAATAACCAGACATGACTTTCTGGAGTCGCCCTCATGCTGGTGCACCTGTCCATTCACAACTACGCCATCGTTGAACACCTCGACCTGGAAATCGCCCGCGGCATGTCCGTGATCACGGGCGAGACAGGTGCGGGCAAGTCGATCATGCTCGATGCCCTGGGCCTGGCCCTGGGCGACCGCGCCGACAGCGGCGTGGTACGCCCCGGCACCGACAAGGCCGACATCCTCGCCACGTTCGACCTGGTCGACATCCCCGAGGCCCACACTTGGCTCGCCGAACGCGACCTGGCCAGCGATGGGCTGTGCATCCTGCGGCGTGTCATCACTGCCGAAGGCCGCAGCCGTGGCTATATCAACGGTACGCCCTGCCCCCTTGGGGACCTCAAGGCCCTGGGCGAGCTGCTGATCGACATCCACAGCCAGCACGAGCACCAGTCCCTGCTCAAGGCCGATACCCACCGGCGCCTGCTCGACGAGTACGCCGGGGCCATCGACCTGGCCCGGCAAGTGCAGATGGCGGCCAAGCGCTGGAACCAGACGCGGCTCGAACTGGAGCGCCTGTCCAATTCCGGCGACGAACAGCGTGCCCGCCACCAACTGCTCAGCTATCAGCTCGAAGAGCTGGACAACCTGGGCCTGGGCGAAAACGAGCTGGAGCACCTGGAGCAGGAGCACAAGAACCTCACCAGCGCCGAGGCCCTGTTCGGCATTTGCCGCCAGGTCATCGACCAGTGCAGTGAAAGCGACTCGGGCAATGTGCTTGGCGCGCTCACCTCCAGCCTCAACCGGCTGGGCGCTGCCAGCAACGCCCCCAAGGCCCTGTCGGAAGCGGCCAACCTGATTGCCAGCGCGCAAATTCAGGTGGAAGAAGCCGTGGGCGAACTCAACCGCTTCCTCGACAATTTCGATGCCGACCCCATGCGCCTCCAGGCCCTGGAAGAGCGCCTCGACACTATCTATACCCTGGCGCGTAAACACCGGGTGCACCCCACGGAGCTGCCACACCTGCAGCAGCAGTTGATGGAGGAGCTCGAAGGGCTCAACGCCAGCGATGAATCCCTGGAGCGCCTGGGCGAAGAAATGACTGCATTCGCTCAACACTATAAAGAGAAGGCCCGCGAACTGAGCGGGTTGCGTCAGCATGCCGCCAAGCAACTGGCAGAGGCGGTCGAGCAGGAAATCCAGCGCCTGGGCATGCCCGGTGGCCGCTTCTGCATTCAGCTCACGCCCAATGACACGGCCGACCTATCACCCAATGGGCTGGAGCAGATCGAATTGCTGGTCAGCGCCAACCCCGGCCAGCCCCTCAAAGCGCTGTCCAAAGTCGCCTCGGGCGGCGAACTGTCCCGGATCAGCCTGGCGATCCAGGTCATTACGGCACAGACGTCGCGCATCCCTACCCTGGTATTCGACGAAGTGGACGTGGGTATCGGCGGGCCTACGGCGGAAATCGTGGGCCAGCTGTTGCGTCGCCTGGGCGAACGCGGCCAGGTGCTGACCGTCACCCATCTGCCTCAGGTGGCCGCCCAAGGCCATCACCACCTGTTCGTGCACAAGGTTCGCGAGAGCGATACCACGCACACGGCCGTGGCCAGCCTTGGCAAACGCGAGCGGGTCGAAGAAGTGGCGCGCATGCTGGGTGGCATCGACCTGACCAAGGAATCGCTGGCCCATGCGCGCAAGATGGTGGTCAGCGGCAAGGCCTGAGGCACTTCGGCACAGGGCCGGGATAACGGCCACCACCACCGTTTGCTGAAAAAACAAAGGCGACCCCAGGGTCGCCTTTGCTGTTCAGAACGAAGTAATCGTTACTTCTTCTTACGCACATAAAGGACCAGGTTGTGGTCCACCAGCTCGAAACCGTGCTCTTCGACGATTTCACGCTGACGCTTCTCGATCTCGGCGTCCATGAACTCGATGACTTCACTGGTATCCACGTTGACCATATGGTCGTGGTGACCGCCATCGGCCAGTTCGAACACCGCATGACCGCCGTCGAAGTTGTGGCGAACCACCAGACCCGCTGCTTCGAACTGGGTCAGTACACGGTACACGGTGGCCAGGCCAACATCCTCGCCTGCCTCCATGAGGGCCTTGTACACATCTTCGGCGCTCATGTGACGCTGCTCGGCAGAGTCGAGCATTTGAAGGATCTTGACTCGAGGCAGGGTCACCTTGAGACCGGCTTTGCGCAATTCGCTATTTTCAACCATGGTCAGCTTTCTCGCCGATGCTGCTTCGCAGCTTCTCTTAATACGGGTATGATCGGTGTTTACGTTGTCCAGCCAAGATAGTGGAAGTCGCCCACCGATGCAAAACACCAAGCTCTTGCTAACCAGCCTCACCTTCGTGGGACTGCTCGCACTCGCCGGTTGCTCGTTTCCCGGGGTTTACAAAATCGACATCCAGCAGGGCAATGTCGTCACGCAGGACATGATAGACCAATTGCGTCCGGGAATGACCCGGCGGCAAGTGCGGTTTATCATGGGCAACCCTCTGATTCAGGATACGTTCCACACCAACCGGTGGGACTACCTCTACAGCCTGCAACCTGGTGGTGGTCAGCGCCAACAGGAACGCATGAGCATTTTCTTCAATGAAAGCGACCAGCTGGTAAGCCTGTCTGGCGACTTCATGCCGGGCGTCAGCCGCGACCAGGAAATCCTCGGTGGCAGCGGCGACACCACGGTCAGCCCAGGTGCCAACGGCGAGCAGCCGGCAGCCCAACCGGAAGAAAAACCGGCCAAGCCAGGCTCGGTCGAGGAATCCATCCAGCGCGAGATCGACACCATCGAAACCACGCCAGTGCCTACACCGGCACCGCTGGAAACGCGCTAAACGCGCTGATACGAAAAAAGCCCGGAGAGTGTCCGGGCTTTTTCATTGCTGCAAGAGACGCTTCCAATCAAGCGTCACCGCTCCCTGCCACTTGAGTGTGGCCATACCTCGATTGCAACCCTTAGGAAGCAGCGTACAATTGCTTGGCACGCTCGCAAAACGCATCCACCAAAGTATTGGCGGCCTGATTGAACAGCGGCCCCAAGGTGGCGCGCACCAATGAGCCGGCATAGTCGAACGACAAGTCCAGGCTGATCTTGCAGGCCTTCTCACCCAAGGGCTTGAACACCCATATGCCATGCAGCTGGGAGAACGGCCCCTCCTCCAGGTTCATCTCGATGGATTGCCCCGGCACCAGCACATTACGGGTAACGAAGTGCTGGCTGATACCGCCTTTGGCCACCTCGAGCTTGGCGCGCATGTGGGTTTCGCTGGCTTCGAGCACCGTCGAGTCGGAACACCACGGCAAGAAGTCCGGGTAGCTGGCCACATCGTTTACCAGGTCGTACAAGGCCTGGGCGGGGTATGGCAGCAGGGCGGAGCGTTGAATATGGGTAGTCATCCAGGCGTCACTTCCAAGGCTGGGTGGCGGTGCTTCGCAGCATTCCGATTACAGGTTCTGTACCTATGACAGTGCAGGTATTGTCCGGTATTCATTCCAGTGGCTCAAGCACGCAGAAATCCCATAGCGGACGACGCGCGTACTTGCCTATAATGCCGTCCCTATGGCTAAGCAAAAAAAACATCCGACCGGGACCATCGCGCAGAACAAGAAAGCGCGACACGATTACTTCATCGAGCACAAGTTCGAGGCCGGGCTGGTCCTGTCCGGCTGGGAAGTAAAAAGCCTGCGAGCCGGCAAGGCGCACCTCGTTGACAGCTATGTGCTGCTCAAGGACGGTGAGGCCTGGCTGTTCGGCAGCCACATCACCCCGCTGACCACCGCCAGCACCCACGTCATCGCAGACCCCATCCGCACCCGCAAGCTGCTGCTCAACAAGCGTGAGCTCGAGCGCCTTGAAGCGGCCGTTGCGCAGAAGGGTTATACCTGCGTGGCATTGGCGCTGTACTGGAGCAAGCACCTGATCAAGTGCGAAATCGCACTGGGCAAGGGCAAGAAGGAATACGACAAGCGCGATACCGTGCGCGAACGCGATTCCAACCGCGAGCTGCAGCGGGCCGTACGCAACAAGGGCAAGGAAGACTAACGTTTGCCCCCTTCCCCGCCGAGTGATGATACGGGCAGCTAGTTGCCCGATCTTTTCCTCAAAGGGATGTGTACTTGCCATGAACAGCACGTCGCCCGCAGCGGCCTGCTGTTCACGCGCACACTCGCCTGCATAAATACCCTCAGTGCCCGTTGCGCCGCTCCGCCCGCGCGACCCGCTGCGCCTCTTCGTGCGCCTCTTCAAGCACCTCCTGCACGTACAGAATGTGCCGGCTGGACACCTCCCGCGCATCCTCGGCCCGACCTTCGATAATCGCCAGGTACAACTCCCGGTGTTGGCTGATCAGCATGTCGCGCGTTTCGCTGCGTTGCTGGTACATGCCACCGATGTTGGTGACCACGTTGCGCTTGAGCAAGTCGAACAACCCGCGGATGGTATGCAGCAGCACAGCATTGTGACTGGCCTCGGCAATGGCCAAGTGAAAACGCGCATCGGCGGCGCCTTCTTCGGCCCGTGTGACCTCCCCTACCCGCGCGTAACAGTCCTGCAGCACGTCGAACGCCTCCTTCAAGCGCGCCCGGTCGGGTGCGGTGGCGCGCTGGGCAGCGTAATAGGCGCAAGACGCCTCCAGGGTGTGGCGGAACTCCAGCAGGTCGTGTTGCGCCTGGGGGCTGTGTTCGAGCAGTTGCAACAACGGGTCGCTGAACGTGGAGCCCAGCGATTGCGCCACATAGTTGCCGCCGCCCTGCTTGCTGACCAGCAAGCCCTTGGCCACCAGCTTCTGGATCGCTTCGCGCAGCGACGGGCGTGACACCCCGAACTGCTCGGCCAGCACACGTTCGGCCGGCAGTCGCTGGCCCGACGTCAACGTGCCTTCCAGAATCATCCCTTCCAACCGATCGACAATGTCGTCGGACAGGCGCCGCTGGCGGACCTGATCAAAAACCATCACACGCTCTCCACGAATCCCGGCTGATATCCGGGGCATCCATTCTCGCCGATCCACAGCCGGCCGACACCCACCAGCGCTCGTTTTTCATGCCACATCACCTGCCCACTTATCGGCATTCGACCAAAGTGCTGCCTCGGACAAATTGACACACCCCCGTGTGCGCTTTTAACCTAGCGGCGAGCCATTGTAAATTGGTCTTACCAATTATCCAGGGCAAGCGCATGACCAACAACAATTAGGGGCCACCCCATATGCAAACCTGGCAACAACTCTACAGCCCGCTGGGCAGTCTCGGCCTGTCCGCCCTGGCGGCGGTCATCCCCATCGTATTCTTCTTCCTGGCCCTGGCCGTCTTCCGTCTCAAGGGCCATGTTGCCGGCAGCATCACCTTGGGTCTGTCGATCCTGGTGGCGATCTTCGCCTTCAAGATGCCTGTCGACATGGCCCTGGCCGCTGCCGGCTACGGCTTCCTCTATGGTCTGTGGCCCATCGCCTGGATCATCGTCGCGGCTGTGTTCCTGTACAAACTCACGGTCAAGAGCGGCCAGTTCGAGGTGATCCGCAGCTCGGTGCTGTCGATCACCGACGACCAACGCTTGCAGGTGCTGCTGATCGGTTTCTGCTTCGGCGCCTTCCTGGAAGGGGCGGCCGGCTTTGGTGCGCCGGTAGCGATCACCGCCGCGCTGCTGGTGGGCCTTGGCTTCAACCCGTTGTACGCGGCAGGCCTGTGCTTGATCGCGAACACCGCACCGGTCGCTTTCGGCGCGCTGGGCATCCCGATCATCGTGGCAGGCCAGGTCACCGGCATCGACGCCTTCCACATCGGCGCCATGACCGGTCGCCAGCTGCCGTTGCTGTCGCTGTTCGTACCTTTCTGGCTGGTGTTCATGATGGACGGCCTGCGCGGCGTGAAAGAAACCTGGCCCGCAGCCCTGGTGGCCGGCCTGAGCTTCGCCGTCACCCAGTACTTCACCTCGAACTTCATCGGCCCGGAACTGCCGGACATCACCTCGGCCCTGGCCAGCCTGATCGCCCTGACCCTGTTCCTGAAAGTGTGGCAGCCCAAGCGCTCGTTCGCAGCGGCCACCGGCAGCGTTGGCGCGGCCGTGGTGCAAACCGGTGGCAGCCAGCCAAGCCCCTACAGCCTGGGTGAAATCTTCAAAGCCTGGTCGCCGTTCCTGATTCTCACGGTGCTGGTCACGATCTGGACCCTCAAGCCCTTCAAGGCCGCGTTCGCCCCGGGCGGTGCGATGTACAACTTCGTGTTCAACTTCGCCATCCCGCACCTCGACCAACTGGTGATCAAGACCGCCCCCATCGTGGCCGCGCCTACGGCCATGCCGGCCGTGTTCAAGCTCGACCCGATTTCTGCCACGGGCACCGCGATTTTCCTGTCGGCGCTGATCTCCATGGCCGTGCTCAAGATCAACCTCAAAACTGGTCTGACCACTTTCAAGGAAACCCTGTACGAGCTGCGCTGGCCCATTTTGTCCATCGGCATGGTGCTGGCCTTCGCCTTCGTGACCAACTACTCCGGCATGTCCTCGACCATGGCCCTGGTACTGGCCGGCACCGGCGCGGCGTTCCCGTTCTTCTCGCCGTTCCTGGGCTGGCTGGGGGTGTTCCTGACCGGTTCGGACACCTCCTCCAATGCCCTGTTCAGCTCGTTGCAAGCCACCACCGCACACCAGATCGGCGTGAACGACACCCTGCTGGTTGCAGCCAACACCAGTGGCGGCGTGACCGGCAAGATGATCTCGCCGCAGTCGATCGCCGTGGCGTGCGCCGCCACCGGCCTTGTGGGCAAGGAGTCCGACCTGTTCCGCTTCACCGTCAAGCACAGCCTGTTCTTCGCCACCATCGTCGGCCTGATCACCTTGGTGCAGGCCTACTGGCTGACCGGCATGCTGGTTCATCACTAAAGTGAAAGGGGCCGGGCAGCCTACATTGCCCGGCCTTACTCACCTGCCAAGCTGCGAGAGCCCATGATCATTTCTGCCTCTACCGATTACCGCGCCGCCGCCCAACGCAAGTTGCCGCCCTTCTTGTTCCACTATGCCGACGGCGGCGCCTACGCCGAGTACACGCTGCGCCACAACGTTTCGGACCTGGCCAGCATCGCCCTGCGCCAGCGCGTGCTGAAAAACATGTCCGAACTCAGCCTGCAGACCGAGCTGTTCGGTGAAACCCTGAGCATGCCCGTGGCCCTGGCCCCGGTCGGCCTGACCGGCATGTACGCCCGTCGTGGCGAAGTGCAGGCGGCCCGTGCGGCGGCCGCCCACGGCATCCCGTTCACGATGTCCACCGTTTCGGTCTGCCCCATCGAAGAAGTGGCCCCGGCCATCGACCGGCCGATGTGGTTCCAGCTGTACGTGCTCAAGGACCGCGGCTTCATGCGCAATGCCCTGGAGCGCGCCAAGGCCGCCGGCGTTCGCACCCTGGTGTTCACCGTCGACATGCCAACCCCCGGCGCCCGCTACCGTGATGCCCACTCGGGCATGAGCGGCAAGAACGGCCCGCTGCGGCGTATGCTGCAAGCCATGACCCACCCGCAGTGGGCATGGGACGTGGGCGTCATGGGCCGCCCGCACGACCTGGGCAACATCTCCACCTACCGGGGCAACCCCACGGGCCTGGCCGACTACATCGGCTGGCTGGCCAACAACTTCGACCCGTCCATTTCCTGGCGCGACCTGGAGTGGATCCGCGAGTTCTGGGACGGCCCGATGATCATCAAGGGCATCCTCGATGCCGACGATGCCCGCGATGCGGTCAAGTTCGGCGCCGACGGCATCGTCGTGTCCAACCACGGTGGCCGCCAGCTCGACGGCGTGCTGTCCAGTGCCCGCGCCTTGCCGGCGATTGCCGACGCGGTGAAGGGCGACCTGAAGATCCTGGCTGACTCCGGCATTCGCAGCGGCCTGGACGTGGTGCGCATGATCGCCCTGGGCGCGGACACCGTGCTGATCGGCCGGGCCTTCCTGTATGCCCTGGCAGTTCATGGCCAGGCGGGGGTGAAGAACCTGCTGGAGCTGTTCGAGAAAGAAATGCGCGTGGCCATGGTGCTGACCGGCACCAAGTCCATCGGCGAGATAACCCGCGACTCGCTGGTACGCGAACTGGGCGCCTGAGCGCCTGTCTGAAACACCGCCTGATTACCGGGGCACGCGCCGCACCAGACGTCGCGGCCCCGCGAGGAGACTGCATGAGCCTGCCTGCTGCGTTTCTGCGCGATGCCGAGCGCCTGATACCTGCCGAGCGTCGCTTCGACGACCCGACCTCTACCCTGGCGTTCGGCACCGATGCCAGCTTCTATCGCCTGATTCCCAAGCTGGTGGTGCGCGTGGAGTCCGAGGACGAGGTGGTCGGCCTGATCAAGCTGGCCCAGCGCGAGCGAGTGCCCATCACCTTCCGCGCTGCCGGCACCAGCTTGTCCGGCCAGGCCATCAGCGATTCGGTCCTGATCGTACTGGGCGATAACTGGAACGGGCGCGAGGTGCGCGGCCAGGGCGAGCAGATCAGGCTGCAGCCGGGTGTTATCGGCGCCCAGGCCAATGCCTGGCTGGCGCCATTCGGGCGCAAGATCGGCCCGGACCCCGCCTCGATCAATGCTTGCAAGATTGGCGGCATCGTCGCCAACAACGCCAGCGGCATGTGCTGCGGCACGGCGCAGAACACCTACCACACCCTGGCCGGCCTGCGCCTGGTGCTGGCCGACGGCACCTGCCTGGATAGCGAGGACCCGGCCAGCGTCGCGGCCTTCCAGAAAAGCCACGCCCCCTTGCTCGACGCCCTCGCCCGCCTGGGCCGGGAGACCCGCGCCAACACGGCCCTGGCCGAGCGCATCCGGCACAAGTACCGGCTCAAGAACACCACCGGCCTGTCGCTCAATGCCCTGGTGGATTTCGACCAGCCGCTCGACATCCTGCAGCACCTGCTGGTCGGCTCCGAGGGCACCCTGGGTTTCATCAGCGCGGTGACCTACGACACCGTGCCCGACCACCCACACAAGGCCAGCGCCCTGCTGGTGTTCCCCAGTGTCGAAAGCTGTTGCCGCGCCGTGCCGATCCTCAAGCGCCAGCCCGTGTCGGCGGTGGAGTTGCTGGACCGGCGCAGCCTGCGCTCGGTGCAGGACATGGCCGGCATGCCGGTGTGGGTCAAGGGCCTGTCGGCCAATGCCTGCGCGCTGTTGATCGAATCCCGCGCCGCCAGCCAGACCCTGCTGCACGAACAGGTGCACCAGGTGATGGCCTCGATTGCCGAGTTCCCCCTGGAACAGCAAGTGGATTTCAGCGAAAACCCGGTGGTGTACAACCAGCTGTGGAAGATCCGCAAGGACACCTTCCCCGCCGTGGGCGCCGTGCGCCAGACCGGCACCACGGTCATCATCGAAGACGTCACCTTCCCCGTCGAGCAACTGGCCGAGGGCGTCAACCGCCTGATCCAGCTGTTCGACCAGCACCGCTACGACGAGGCGATCATTTTCGGCCATGCGCTGGAAGGCAACCTGCACTTTGTCTTCACCCAGGGTTTCAACAGCGCCGAGGAAGTGGCTCGCTACCAGGCTTTCATGGACGACGTGGCGCAGTTGGTGGCCGTGGAGTTCGGCGGCTCGCTCAAGGCCGAGCACGGCACCGGCCGCAACATGGCGCCCTTCGTGGCGCTCGAATGGGGCCAGGATGCCTACCAGCTGATGTGGCAGCTCAAGCGCCTGCTCGACCCCAACGGCATTCTCAACCCTGATGTGGTGCTCAGCGAAGACCCGGCCATTCACCTCAAGCACCTCAAGCCGCTGCCGGCTGCCGACGCGATCGTCGACAAGTGCATCGAATGCGGTTTCTGCGAGCCGGTGTGCCCGTCCAAGGGGCTGACCCTCAGCCCGCGCCAGCGCATCGTCATGTGGCGGGATATCCAGGCCAAGGAACGCAACGGCCAGGATACCCGCGCCCTGCGCGACACCTTCCAGTACCAGGGCATGGACACCTGCGCTGCCACGGGGCTGTGTGCCCAGCGCTGCCCGGTGGGCATCAACACCGGCGAGCTGGTCAAGAAGCTGCGCGCCCAGGCGGCCGATCATGGCAAGGCCGCCGACTGGTTGGCCGAACACTTCAAGACGGCCATGGGCGGCGCGCGCCTGTCCCTGACCGCCGCCAATACAGCGCGCAAGCTACTGGGCGCGCCTCGTCTTAACCGCTTGAGCGCCGCCCTGAGCAAGACCAGCAAAGGCCGCGTGCCCCGCTGGACCCCGGCGATGCCCCAGCCTCTGCGCCCTGTGCGCGTGGGTGAGGCGAGCAACGACCCGCGCCCGCGCGTGGTCTACCTGGCTGCCTGCGTGTCCAAGGTCATGGGCCCTGCGTATGCCGATCGCGAGCAGAGCTCATTGCTGGACAAGACCCGCAGCCTGTTGGAGAAAGCGGGGTATCAGGTCGTCTTCCCGGAGAATGCCGAAAGCCTGTGCTGCGGCCAGCCCTTCGCTTCCAAAGGCTACCCCGAGCAGGCTGAACACAAGCGCCAGGAGCTGATCAATGCCTTGCTGCACGCCAGCCGTGGCGGCCTGGACCCGATCTATTGCGACACCAGCCCCTGCACGCTGCGCCTGGTCCAGGACCTGGGGGATACCCGTTTGGACCTGTACGACCCCGTGCGTTTCATCCGCACGCACCTGGTCGACCGGCTCACCTTCACCCCGCAGGATGAACCGGTGGCCGTGCATGTGACCTGCAGTACGCAGCACCTGGGCGAAAGCCAGGCCCTGATCGACCTGGCGCGGCGGTGCAGCACCCAGGTGGTGATACCGGAAGGCATTCATTGCTGCGGGTTTGCTGGCGACAAGGGCTTCACCACCCCGGAGCTCAATGCCCATGCCTTGCGCAGCCTGAAGGATGCCGTGCAGTACTGTGGTGAGGGCATTTCTACCAGCCGCACCTGTGAGATTGGCTTGTCGACCCACAGTGGCATCGATTATCACGGGTTGGTGTACCTAGTGGATCGGGTGACCCAGGCGCGGTAGCTGGAGCCCCGCGTTCGATGCTGGGAACCTGGGGCCGCTGCGCGGCCCCGGTGATCTTCATCCGATACCCAACGGCACAGCAAACTCAGCAACAAGAAAGGGCTGCCAAGCAGCCCTTTCACACAGGTTATAAAACCTGCATCAAAAACCCCGACACCTCCGGTGCCAGGTCCCGACCCTCTCAGCCATAAACCGGATAACGACGGCACAGCGCAACCACCTGCTCACGCACATGGTGCCCCACCTCTTCACTGCGCCCGGTTTCCAGGGCATCGAGCACATCGCACAACCAGCCCGCCACCTGCTCGCACGCCTCGACATCGAACCCGCGGGTGGTCACTGCCGGCGTACCGATGCGCAGCCCCGAGGTCACGAACGGCGAACGCGGATCGTTAGGCACCGAGTTCTTGTTGGCCGTGATATAGGCGCTGCTCAAGGCCGCATCGGCTTCCTTGCCGGTGTAGGGCTTGGCCGACAGGTCGATCAGCATCATGTGGTTGTCGGTCCCGTCCGACACGATCTTGTACCCGCGCGCCTGCAACACTTTGGCCATGGCCCGGGCATTGGTCACCACCTGGGTCTGGTAGCTGCGAAATGCCGGCGACAGCGCTTCCTTGAAGGCCACGGCCTTGGCCGCGATCTGGTGCATCAGTGGGCCGCCCTGGACACCTGGGAACACCGCCGAATCGAGCTTCTTGTAGAAACTCTCGTCCTGCCCCTTGGACAGAATCAGGCCGCCGCGCGGGCCGCGCAGGGTCTTGTGGGTGGTGCTGGTGACCACATGGGCGTGGGGCAGCGGGTCCGGGTATTCGCCGGCGGCAACCAGCCCGGCCACGTGGGCCATGTCCACCCAGAAGATAGCCCCGACCTTGTCGGCGATGCTGCGCATGCGTGCCCAGTCCTTGTAGCGCGAGTAGGCCGAGAAACCACCGATGAGCATCTTCGGGCGGGTTTCCAGCGCGATGCGCTCCATCTCGTCATAGTCCAGAAAGCCTGTCTTCGGGTCCAGGCCGTAGGGCACGATCTTGTAGTGGCGGCCCGAGAAGTTGGCCGGGTTGCCGTGGGTCAGATGCCCTCCCTGGGCCAGGTTCATGCCCATCACGGTGTCGCCTGGCTGGATCAGCGCCAAAAACACCGCCGCGTTGGCCTGGGCACCGGCGTGGGGCTGCACGTTGGCGTAGTCGCAGTTGAACAGCGCCTTGACCCGCTCGATGGCCAGGCTTTCGGCCACGTCCACGTATTCGCAGCCACTGTAGTAGCGCTTGCCGGGATAGCCCTCGGCGTACTTGTTGGTGAGCACCGTGCTCTGGATCTGCATCACCAACGGGCTGGCATAGTTCTCCGAGGCGATCAGCTCGATGTGGTCTTCCTGGCGATTCACTTCGTTGCGAATCGAGGCGTGCAGCTCTGGATCGAAGACGTTGAGGGTCAGCGTCGAGTCGTACATGTATTAAGCGTCCTTGTTCTGAATCAGGCTTGGGATGACAGCAAGCGGGTCACGCGTGAAGCGATGTCGTCGATCTGCGCCTCGGAGCAGATCATTGGCGGCAGCAGGCGCACGGTGGTACCTCGGGTGACGGTGATCAGCAGGTGTTGCTCGTCCCGGGCCCGGTCCACCAGTTCGGCGCAGGGGCGGTTGAGCTCGATGCCGACCATCAGGCCCAGGCCGCGCACCGACACCACTTCTGGATGCCCGGCTAGCGCCAGTTGCAGGGCCGCCAGCAAACGCTGGCCCAGCACCGCAGCCCGCTGCGGCAGGTGATCGCGCTGCATGATGTCCACCACCGTGCAGCCCACGCGGCATGCCAGCGGGTTGCCGCCGAAGGTGGAGGCATGGTGGCCAGGGGAGAACAGCTCGGCGGCCTTGCCACGGGCCAGGCACGCGCCGATGGGGAAGCCATTGCCCAAGGCTTTGGCCAGGGTGATGACGTCGGGCTCGATGCCGGCGTGCTGGAAGCCGAACCAGGTGCCGGTACGGCCCATGCCGGTCTGCACCTCGTCGATCATCATCAGCCAGTGGTGCGCGTCGCACAGCTGGCGCAGCGCTTGCAGATAGCCCACCGACGCCGGGTGCACACCGCCCTCGCCCTGCACGGGCTCGACCAGCACGGCCACCACGTTGGGCGACTGGGCCGCGACCTGGCGCACGGCCTCGATGTCATCGTAGGGCACGCGGATGAAGCCTGGCATCAGCGGCTCGAAGCCGCGGTGAACGGCCGGGTTGCCGGTGGCGGCCAGGGTTGCCAGGGTGCGCCCATGGAAGCTGTTTTCCATGACCAGCACCTGGGGTTGGGCAACGTTCCGGGCCGTGGCGTGCAAACGCGCCAGCTTTAGCGCGGCCTCGTTGGCCTCGGCGCCGGAGTTGCAGAAGAACGCCCGCTCCATGCCCGAGAGCCGGCACAAGCGCTCGCCAAGCTGTTCCTGCCACGGGATACGAAACATGTTGGTGGTGTGCAGCAGCACGTCGGCCTGTTCGGCCAGGGCGGAGGCGATCTCGGGGTTGGCGTGCCCCAGGCTGGTCACGGCCACCCCGGCGATGGCGTCGAGGTATTCGACCCCGTGCGAATCCCACAACAGGGCGCCCTGGCCCCGGCTGAACGCAACCGGTTGGCGGGCTGAGGTGTGCATGAGGTAAGCGGGAGCAGCAGACATTGCAGGTTTCCTGTACAGAGGGGGTCAGTGGCTGGTGGCCAGCGACGGGGTGGCGTCCTGGTGCGGCGCGGCATCGGCCGTGGGCCAGTAGTAGGCATCGGGCATGGCGCGGGCGCCGAAGATCGCCTGGCCGACGCGCACCACCGTGGCGCCCTCCTCGATGGCCACTTCGAAATCACCCGACATGCCCATCGACAGCTCCTGCAACGACACCCCTTCAGGCGCACTGGCGCGCAACCGGTCGCGCAACTCGCGCAGCAACACGAAGCACGGGCGTACCCGCGCGGCGTCGGCCGAAAACAGCGCCAGGGTCATCAGGCCGCGCACACGCAGCGCCGGGAACGCCGGCAGTGCTTGCACGAACGCCGCCACGTCATCAGGCACCAGCCCGTACTTGCTGGCTTCGCCCGAGGTGTTGACCTGGACGAACACATCCATCTGCCGCCCCTCAATGCGCAGGCGGCGGTCCAGCACCTCGGCGACCCGCAGGCTGTCCAGCGCCTGGAACTCGCTGGCAAAGCGCGCCACCTGCTTGGCCTTATTGGTCTGCAGGTGGCCGATCACCGACCACTGCAAGTCGTGCAGGTCGGCCATGGCTTCCCACTTGCGCTGGGCCTCCTGCACCTTGTTCTCGCCCAGCAGGCGGCAACCGGCGGCATAGGCCAGGCGCAGGTGCGCTTCGTCGAAGGTCTTGCTGACCGGCAGCAGGCGCACTTCGGCCGGGTCTCTCCCGCCCCGCTCGCAGGCCCGGGCGATGCGCTCATGCACGGCGGCCAGGTTGCGGCGAAAATCCTCGACGGTGTTGGCCTGCGGGTAGCGGCCGTGGCGCGCATGCAGGGTGGTGAGGTCTTCGGCGTACTCGCTCATCAATTCGTCGCTCCTTTGGTGGGCACTGCTGCCGGTTCTGCCTGAACGGCCTTGGCCCGGCGAGGCAGGCGACCGTTGAGCACGGCGTAGGCCACAAGGCCGATCACCAGCCCCCAGAACGCACCGCCGATACCCAGCAGGGTGATATTGGCCGCACAGGCCAGGAAGGTGATCAACGACGCCTCGCGCGCTTTTGCATCGAGCATGGCATTGGCCAGGCTGCCGCCGATGGTGCCCAGCAGGGCCAGCCCCGCCAGGGTGGTGATGAAGGTGGCCGGGAAGGCCATGAACACCGCCGCCAGGGTCACCCCGAAGATGCCCACCAGGATGTAGAAGATGCCGGCGGCCACACCCGCCACCCAGCGCTTGGATGGGTCTTCGGACGCTTCCTTGCCGGTGCAGATGGCGGCAGTGATGGCGGCGATGTTGAAGGCGTGGGAGCCGAACGGCGCCATCAGCAGCGAGCCCAGCCCGGTGATGCCGAGGATCGGGTTGGCACTGGTGCTGAACCCGTCGTTGCGCAACACCAGCATGCCGGGCATGTACTGGCCGGTCAGGGTGATCAGGAACAGCGGCAGCGCCACGCTCAGCAGTGCGTTGAGCGAGAACTCGGGGCGGGTGAACACTGGCGTGGCGAATTCCAGGGACAGCCCAGCGAAATCGACCCGCCCCTGCATCACCAGGTAGACCAGCCCCAGTACCAGGATGCCGACCACCGCATAGCGGGCGCTCAGGCGCTTGAACACGATGTACGCCCCGATCAGCAGCCCGACCAGCAGCGGGTCGACGCTCATGCTGGCGAAGGCGCCGATACCGAACTGCAACAGGATGCCGCCCAGCAGGCCCGCGGCCACCCCTGGCGGAATCAGGCGCACGGCTTTTTCGAAGTAGCCCGATACGCCCAGCAGCACGAAGGCCACCGCTGACACCATGTACGCCCCCACCGCCTCGGCGTAGGGCGTGGTGGCCAGGGCCACGATCAGGAACGCCGCCGCCGGCGTGGACCAGGCGGTGATGATCGGCTCGCGGCTGACCCAGCTGAGCAGCAGCCCGGTCACGCCCACGCCGATGGACACCGACCACACCCAGGAGGCGGTCAGCTCGGGGCTGAGCCCTGCGACCTTGGCAGCCTGGAACACCAGGATGAAGGTGCCGCCATAGTTGACGATCACCGAAATGAGCCCGGCCACCACCGGGTGCAGCAGGTCCTGCAGGCGTAGGGGCGAGGGGGTACGAGTAGATGACATAGGTCTTGGCTCCTTGCTAGACGCTGTATCCGGCTGCGGTAGGCAGTCATTTATAGCCGCAGATTGGCTGGTTTTACCCCGACGCTTCGCCTAGGCAGACCAGACCACTTTCAGTGCACTCAACCGTACCTGCGAGCGAACGCCCCCATGAATTCGCAAAGGGCGGCCACCGCTTCGACGGAGATGGCGTTGTACAGGCTGGCGCGAATACCGCCGACGCTGGCGTGGCCCTTCAGGCCATGCAGCCCGGCCGCCTCGGCCTCACGCAGGAAAGCCGCTTCAAGGGCTTGATCGGCCAGCCGGAACGGCACGTTGTTGATCGAGCGATAGGCCGGCTGCACCGGGTTGCGGTAGAAACCGTCGCTGCCGTCGAGGGTTTCGTACAGCAGGCTGGCCTTGGTCTTGTTGCGCTGGTGCAGCACCTGCAAGCCCCCGCTGCGCTTGATCCACTGCAGCGTCAGGCCGGTCAGGTACCAGGGGAAGGTGGCGGGCGTGTTGAGCATCGACTGGGCATCGCTGATACACCCATAGTTGAGGATGTCCGGGGTGAACCCATGGCAGCGGTCCAGCAGCGCCGGGTCCATGATGACCACCGTCAGCCCGGCCACGCCCATGTTCTTCTGGGCGGCGGCATACACCAGGCCATGACGCGCGATGTCGATGGGCTTGGACAGCAGGCTCGAACAGGCATCGCACACCAGCGGCGCCTCGCTGGCGGGCGGCTCGGCGAACTGCACGCCGTGTACGGTCTCGTTCTCGGTGTAGTGCAGGTAGGCAGCCTTCGGGTTCAACTGCCAGTCCTTGACCGCCGGCACCCGGTCAAAGCCGGTGCCCTGGGCACTGGCGACCACGCGTACCTCGCAATACTGGCGCGCCGCCTCGATCGCCTTGCCCGACCACAACCCGGTGTGCAGGTAGTCCACGCTGCCGTTGTCACCGGCCAGGTTCATGGGCACCTGGGCGAACTGCAACGAAGCGCCGCCCTGCACGAACAGCACCCGGTAGTGCGCCGGCACCTCCAGCAGCTCGCGCAGGTCGGCCTCGGTCTGCTCGGCAATGGCGCGGAAGATGGGCGAGCGGTGGCTCATCTCCATGATGGACATGCCCGTGCCGGCAAAATCGTGGAACTCGTCGTACGCCTGGTTGAGCACTTCCAGGGGGACTGCGGTGGGGCCTGCGCTGAAATTGTGTGACCGTGCCATGGGGGGTGGACTCCTGTGCGTGAACGCGCCGACGCGGTGAATACCAGGCCTGGCCTGGCTGGCGAAGGCCGGAGTCTACGGATAAACTGGCCTGCCCTTACCTGCCAGTTCATGGATGGAGAGCAGACCACATGGCGAAGACCTTCGCGCTGGACACCCTGAAGATTCGGCTCAACGACGCCGAGTTTCAGCTGCTGGACCTGCACCAGCGCATCCAGCGCGCCATGCGTGCGTTGATCCTGGATGGCGCGCTGGGCCCGAGCCTGAAACTGCCTTCTACCCGTGTGCTGTCCAAATCCCTGGGTTGTGCCCGCGATACCGTCGAAAACGCCTACGTGCAGCTGCACCGGGACGGTTTCATCGTGCGCCGCGGCGGCGCGGGCAGCTACGTGTGCGACACGGTGGGCGCCGAATTGCGCGGGGCCGGGCCACGCCGGCAACGCACGCAGGAGGTGCGGCGCAGCGTGGTCGCGCCCGGCGTCGAACTCAGCCAACGCGGGCGCATGATCTTCGAGACCGGTGGCGTGCGTGACCAGCAAGTGATCAAGGCCTTCGCCACCGGCCTGCCGGAAACCCGTAGCTTCCCCACCGACGTCTGGGAGCGGCTGCAACGCCAGGTGGTCAAGGACTACCGCGCCAGCGTCCTGCTGCACGGTGACCCACAAGGCGCCGAACCCCTGCGCAAGGCCATCGCCACCTACCTGAACCTCGAACGCGGGGCCACGTGCACACCCGACCAGGTGCTGGTGCTCAGCAGTACGCGCCAGGCGTTGTACCTGTGCGCGCAATTGCTGGTAGATGCCGGCAAACCCATCCTGCTGGAAAACCCCGGCTACTACGGCGCCCGCAAGGCGTTCGCAATCGCCGAGACCAAGGTGTTGCCCATCGACGTGGACGAACGGGGCATCCGCACCGACCTGCTGTTCGCCGACCGCAGCGGCGCCAACTGCGTGTACGTCACCCCCTCGCACCAGTACCCCACGGGCGCGACCCTGCCCTTGGAGCGCCGGCTGGAGCTGATCAACTGGGCTGCACAAAAAGCCAAGTGGATCATCGAGGACGACTACGACAGCGAGTTTCACTACGACGGCCAGCCCACCGCCTGCGTGCAGGGCCTGGACCGGTACCAGCGCACCCTGTACATCGGCACCTTCAGCAAGACCCTCTACCCTGGCCTGCGCATGGGCTACATCGTGCTGCCGCCCGAACTGGTCAAGCCCTTCGCCTATGCCCGCAGCATGATGGATGGCCACACCCCGCAGGTCTTGCAGTTGACCCTGGCGCGCTTCATGGAGGACGGGCACTACAACGCCCACGTACGCGCCATGCGCAAGTTGTACGCCGGGCGCCGGGCGGTGATGCACGATGCCATCGCCAAGTACCTGAGCCCGGTGGTCACCGCCCACCTGCCGCCAGGTGGCTTGCAGATCCCCTGCCTGCTCAAGCCAGGCTGGTCCGAAGAAAAGACCATTCGCCAGGCGGCCACAGCCGGCGTGCAGCTGTCGGGCCTGAGCAGCCTGTACCTGGGCGAGCCGCAGACCCATGGCTGGCTGCTGGGGTATTCCTCGCTCACGGCCTACGAGATCGAAGCGGCCATGCTGCGCCTGGCCAACGCCCTCAAGCTTTGAGCGCCGGGTTCAGTAAGGCAGTTTGAAACGCCGGGTCAGGTCGAAGATGCCCTCGCGGATCGAGCGCTCGGTGCGGCTGTCCATGGCACCGCTGCGCACGCCCCCGAGCATGGCCAGGATCATGTCCCCGATCTCGCGGAACTCATCCTCGCCCATGCCCCGGGAGGTACAGGCCGCGCTGCCCAGGCGAATGCCCGAGGTGACGCTGGACTTGACCTCGTCACCGGGCACGACGTTACGGTTGACGGTGATGCCAACCGCCTCCAGCGCGCCTTCGGCGGCGTTACCGGCAAGGCCCCAGGGCCGCAGGTCGATCACCCCCAGGTGGCAGTCCGTGCCGCCCGATACCACCAGCAAGCCGCCTTCGGCCAACCGCCCGCACAAGGCCCGGGCATTGGCCACCACCGCATGGGCGTAGGGGCCAAAGCCCGGTTGCAGCGCCTCGCCCAGGGCCACGGCCTTGGCCGCCACGGTGTGCATCAGCGCAGCGCCTTGCAGGCCGGGGAACACCGCCGCGTTGATCCTGCGCGCCAGGGTCTGGTCGTTGCACAGGATCATCCCTCCGCGCGGGCCGCGCAGGGTCGCGTGGGTGCTCAGCGTGGTGACGTGGGCATGGGGCACTGGCGAGGGATAGGCGCCGCCTGCGACCAGCCCGGCGACGTGGGCGATGTCGGCCATCAGGTACGCCCCCACCTCGTCGGCAATGGCGCGGAAACGGGCGAAATCCAGCGCGCGTGAGTACGCCGACGCCCCGGCGATGATCAGCCGTGGCCGCTCACGGCGGGCGATGTGCGCCACCTGGTCCATGTCGACCAGGTGCGTCAGCGGGTGCACACCGTAGCTGACCGCCTGGAACCAGCGCCCGGACACGTTGAATGCCGCGCCGTGGGACAGGTGCCCGCCCGACTTCAGGTCCAGACCGAGAATCTTGTCCTCCGGCTCCAGCAGCGCCAGGAACACCGCCTGGTTGGCCTGGTTGCCAGAGTGGGGTTGCACGTTGGCGTAGCTGCAATCGAACAGCAGCCGGGCCCGCTCGGTGGCCAGGTCCTCGACCACATCCACATTGGCGCAGCTGGCGTAATAGCGCCGCCCTGGATACCCCTCGGCATACTTGTTGGTCAGCACCGACCCTTGCGCTTCGAGCACGGCGCGGCTGACCACGTTCTCGGCGGCGATCAGCTCGATGGACTGCACCTGGCGCAGCCGCTCGGCATCGATGGCGGTCCACACCTCGCTGTCCACCTGCGGCAGCGCAGCGGCACTGATGCCCGGCAGCGCGTGGCCCTCTTTATAAGCGAAATGCGGCATGTGTACTCCTTGTCTGAACGCCGGCAATAACCGCACTACCCTAGCGGCCTGCGGCGCCTGCGACCGTACCGGTTGCCCGCGCTGTTGCAGACCACCTGTCCTGGCCCGGCAAGCAGGCGTCTGCCCTGGGCATGCCAGAACGCGCAGAAAATGGGCCAAAGTGGTCTGGCCTAATGCCATTAACTGGACTACCCGACAAGACCATAGCCTCATTAAGCTCTGCGCCGACTCAGCTCATGCCCCTACAGGTTTCACCATGACGATACGTATCGGCCTGTTGCCGCAAGTCGCCGCAGCACACTTTGTCAGCCACCTGCACATCATGGTGCTGGCGGCGCTCTTTCCGCTGCTGCCTGCTTTTTTGAACGTGGATTATGTAGCGCTGGGCCTGGCCCTCAGCGTGTTCAACATCGTCACCGCGCTGGTGCAGGCCCCCATGGGGTTCGCCGTTGATCGCCATGGCGCCAGGCGCCTGCTGCTGATGGCCCTGGCCTTGGGCAGTTGCAGTTTCCTGCTCATTGCCCTGCTGCCCGGCTACACCTGCCTGCTGGTGGGCATGGCACTGGCGGGGGTGGCCAATGCCGTCTACCACCCTGCCGACTACGCCCTGCTGTCGCGGCACATCAACCCTGCGCACATCGGCAAGGCGTTTTCGGTGCACACCTTTGCAGGTTTTCTGGGCGCGGCGGTGGCCCCGGTGTTGTTGCTGGGGGTGGCGGTGGCCAGCGGCCCGGCCATGGCCTTTGCGACCGCAGCGCTGGTGGGCTTTGCAGCACTGGCCCTGCTCCTGATACCCGGCTCGGCACTGGCCCAGGTCAGTGACACGCCGCCCGCCCCGGCACCCAAGCCGGCGCAGGCACAACGCGTGGCGCTGCTCTCGCCCATGATCATCAGCCTGACCCTGCTGTTCGTGCTGCTGAACCTGAGCACCGGGGCCATCGAAAAGTTTTCTGTCGCGGCCCTGATGCAAGGCCAGGGCGTGGCGCTGTACTGGGCCAACTCGGCGTTGACTGCCTTCCTGTTCGCCAGCGCCTTCGGCGTGCTGGCAGGCGGTGCACTGGCCGACCGCACCCAGCGTCACGGGGTGGTGGCGGCCAGTGCCTTTGCGGTGGCGTGCGTGCTGATGCTGCTGGTGGCCACGGCGGGCCTGAGCGAGCCGCTCTTGCTCGCCGTGCTGGGCGCGGCAGGCTTTTTGACCGGCGTGATCGCCCCGTCACGGGACATGCTGGTACGGGCCGCCGCCACCAAAGGAGCCGAAGGCAAGACCTTCGGCATCGTGTCCACGGGTTTCAACATCGGCGGTGCCATCGGGCCGGTCGGGTTCGGCTGGTTGCTGGACCAGGGCCACCCCTTTTTCACCACTGACGCTGCCCACGGAGTAACCGGGGGTAAGCTTCGGTGTCGACGCCCGCCTAACAAAAACAACAACACTAGAGTAGCATAAG